>CAYRBK010000010.1:0-37671 GCA_964422605.1 uncultured Candidatus Bathyarchaeia archaeon
GAATGGCGGGTTCCGTTTCTGATGACTGCAACGGTCTCCAACGATACCATGTGGCTCAGGAAGGAGTTTGACTTAGGAAGCAGTGGCGATCAAAGAGCTCGACTGGTCTTCAAGGGAGCGTGGCTCATCGCCGATGTCTGGCTTAATGGCGAATATCTAGGTAATCACGAAGGGTATTTCTCGCCCTTTTACTTCGACGTAACCAACATGGCTAGACATGGCAGGAACACTTTAGTCGTATGTCTAGGTTCACCCGTCGAGCTTCAGCTCAGAAACAAAATCCGCATCCAAGGAGTCTTCAACGACTGGGACTGCAAACCCTATCCGAACTGGGCTCTAGGACAGCTGCCAGAAAGTAAATGGTTCACGCCCATAGGGCTCTGGAGAGACGTTGAGATTGCCTTAAGCGGCCAAGTGACGGTGGATCTGGCTCTCATCGATACCGAAATCGAAGGTGACGGCGCTGGTGTCAAGATAACCTTGAGGGTCAATAACCGTGGAGATGAAGGGGTCACAGCTAACATATTAACTGATATCACGGGACACAATTTCGAAAGCGAGACTATTGAACAGAGGTCAGATCTAGCACTAGCTCCCAAAGAGAAGGTGACGGTTACTCAAACACTAGACATAGACGACCCCGAATTCTGGTGGCCGTGGGACCAAGGCGCACCTAACCTTTACAGCGCAACTATCAAGGTCTATGCGGGCGAGGTACTTCAAGGACTTCAGACAGTAAGGTTCGGCATAAGAAAGGTGGATCTGGGGCTAGCCCGTCAAGTGAGCGAATGGCGAATCAATAACCGCCGAGTCTTCTTACGTGGCGGCAACTACATCTCAGACTTCAACCTCTCAAAATCAGACAAGACTAGGTTGCTGAACGACCTCCGGATGTTTAGAGACGCGAACATTAACTTCATCCGCGTCCACGCACATATTGAGCCCTTCGAGTTCTACCAGCTGACGGACGACCTTGGAATCCCAGTGATGTCTGACGGTCCCTTCATCCTTGCCTATGCGTACGACGTTTCCGAAGACGACATGAAGCATTTTGAGGCGAACGCTCAGCAACAGATAATCGAGATGGTCTACCTTCTATATAATAATCCAAGCGTAATTCTGTGGAGCGTTCATAACGAGCCGCCCTGGACATCCCCCTGGATGGGAGAGTTGTACCAGTCGAGGCTGAACCGGGAGATCGACCTTAAGCTCTACGAGTCAATAAGGAAGCTTGATCCGGCAAGACCAGCGTTTCCTTCGTCAGGAGACCTAGATGAGCACATCTACAACGGCTGGTACGCTGGAGAGTGGCAGGAACTCAAGACGCTGACTCCAGGCTTCCCCACCGAGTTTGGGGCCCAATCCCTTCCGAGCATCGAGTCCCCCTTTTGGGATACACTGGATGTTGAATGGCCTCTCTCCAACGAAGCGTTGTCCCAGCTGATGTACCGGGACTACCAGCCTTGGCAGTGGGAGAACATCGGAGTAGGACCTCCACAGACGTACCCAAGCCTTGACACGTATGTCGAAGCCAGCCAGGAATACCAGAGCATACTCTTGAAGACGGCGATTGAAAGGTTCAGAGCCTTGAAGTACGACCGCTTGGGCGGTATGGCACTGTTCATGCTTACCGACTGCCACCCCGCTGTTTCGTGGTCTATAATCGACTATTACAGGATTCCGAAGGCAGCCTACGATGTCGTCAGGAACGCCTACAACCCAACCCATGTGTTGATAGACTGGAAGGGCGAATATGTGATCCGAGACAAACTTGGTATCTTCTATTCTTCGAACTCGACCTTTGAGTTTGATCTCTCCATCGTGAACGACCTCCCAAATACTGTTGAGGGCGCCGGACTGAAGTGGAGAATTGTCGACCTAACCGAGAATGAAACTTTGGTGCAGGAAAAGATCGACGAGATAACAATCCCCAACGGCGAGACTCAGACATTGAGAGTTAGAAACGTAACGTGGGAAGTCCCCTCGTTCCTTGATGGGGATCATTCTCTCATTCTGGAAACATCCCTCCTGACTTCTAATCTGACCGTTATCGACAGAAACAGCTTCAGCTTTACGGTAGAAGCCGCATCCCAGGTGGTGATCTCCGTCAAAGGGAGCAGTTCGATCCCGGATGCCATGTTCGCCGTGATTGCCGATGAGGAAGAGATCTACTTCACTAGAACAGATGCTTCTGGAATAACGAAACTGACAATCCCGGGAGGGCGACGTGTAAGAATCCTGGGTCCTGCCATCACCGACACCTCTAGGGTATACGTTCCTCTCCTTATTGACCTCGGCACTGTCAAACCTGGAAGCGCGGTGTCAGTCTCGCTTGATCTTGTTCCAGGTGCGATGATCAAGGTTTTGGGCAACATTCCTCCTATTGAAACTGACGAGCCGATGAGGCTGTCACTCAGTATCCTCCCAGAAACTCCTTCATGGAACGCCTCATGGCTCTCAAGATATGGCAGCCTAAGCCCCTATGCACCCTACCTGATCAACGCCACTGGTGATGCGGTTATTGTACCAGCCAATACGCCGGTCAGAGTAAGGGTTGCATCCGAAAACAGCGAGGTCTTTGAACCGTTCATCATGGATGACCAAGGAAAACCCTTCAACCTGAAGGAAAACGAGCATGTGGTTACCAAGACTTTGGCGAAAACTCTCCTCAGCAGAAACAGCGACATAGTTCAGGACGTGTTGAAGGAAGTAGTTGAAAGACTGGACAGGGCTGAAAGTCAAGGCCTGTACCTAGCGTTGGAGCTAGACCGACTTCGCCAAGTGAACGAGACGATTGGCAAAGCTTTAGACGCTCTGTCAAAAGACGATGTCTTCACGGCGGCTTACCACCTTAAAGATGCCTATGTCATCTGTCAGAATATCACCTCAGAACTCAACCGGCTGCAAAGCGAATCCGCCACATCGATCTCACTCCTAATGCTTATCTTGCTGTTTACTAGCTCCAGCGTAGCAGCCTTATGCATAGAGAAGAAAGGCGAACAGCTGATTCTGACATCAGTACTGATATCTGCACTCCTGGTTTTGCTGTATTATACTTACCCAGGCTTCAGGTACGCAAGCGTCAACGACTACGTCACAACTGGTTACATCACATTTCTAGTTATTCTGGCGTCGGCCCTCATATCTGAGTTCTTCGGGAACGTGAAGTCTCTGGGAGGCGTCTCCTTGATCTCGGCCATCGTCGTCTCAACCTCTTTGGCGGTAAGGAACATGAAAAGGAGGAAGCTCAGGACCATCCTTATCCTTCTCTCCGTGACAATGATGGTGATTGGTTTCACTTGGTTGGCGACAGTTTCCACAGTCCTGTCGACAAGGGAGATCAAAGTGACGCCGCTGACGCCCTTTACTCGCACTAACCTCGTGATTGCCTCAAGGCTAGATCAGCCACTCAGCTACGATGACATGACATGGATGGCTGCGCAACCTGAGGTTGAGGGACTGGCCGTGAAAGCCCAAACCTTGCCGAGAATGGAACCCTTCGGCTATGTTCGGACTCCCCTATCCGAGATACGAGGTATCATCGGCCTAACAGCCCTCGACCCCAACCTGGAAACCATCTCAAGCATCATCTCGCCCAAAAGCAGCTTGAACGAAGTTCTGATGATCTCAAAGGCCATCTTGGTGAGCAGAAATCTGGCCGAAAGGTTGGGAGTTGAGACCGGCGACAAGGTCTCCGTCTCCGGGGTCAAGCTGGAGATCGCCGGCTTCTTTGACACGGAGGCCATTGGGGACATAAGAGATGTTGACGATGTAGCCTGGTTGCCCGAGAAGGTGAATCAGCTGGGAGAAATCACTCCCTGCACTGGAGACGAAGTGATCATCACGGACACCTATACGGCTGTTAGGCTCGGTGCAGTGTTGACGAGGGCTTACATAGAGACCTCGGAGTCGCAGTCTAGAGACCTGGCCAGAAAGCTGAGCTTGCTTTCTTCCTACTATACAAAGGCATATCCGAGTTCAGATGTTGCGTACCTATATGTTGCCTCTTCGATCGTTGTGCAGGTCACGGGGTCGTCTATGGTCGTTCCGTTGGCGCTTGTCATCCTGAACATTGCCGCGGTTATGATGGCAGGAATCTACGCTAGGAGGAAGGAGATATCGATATTCTCGATGGTAGGTTTGAACCCTTCTCACATAGCATACATCTTCATCTCCGAGGCTCTGGTCGTTGGTCTTACTGGAGGCGGCATAGGATACCTTGTTGGAGTCATGATGTTCAAGGTTCTGAGCTTCCTAGGAATAAATGTGCCTACAGATGTGAAGGCATCATCCTTGGACATGGTCATGATAATAGGGCTCACAATATTCACAACAGTCCTGTCTTACCTGCTTCCGGCGCTGAAGGCTTCCACTCTGGCAACCCCGTCACTATTAAGGAGATGGAAGCTCGAGGGAACTCCGACGGTTGCAGGGATATGGTCAACCGCGATACCGGCGAAGATTCCACCAAAGAAAGTCGAGGGCTTCATTGATCACCTGTGCAAAAGGATGAAGGAAGAGGAGGCTGGGATGGCTATAACAGTAAGCAACATAAGCAGGGATCTGCAGACTATTGACGGCGCCTCAGTGTATTACATATTTTTCAGGTACTCGAGGAGCGGCAGCAGGCCCTTTACCTCAGACGCCAAAGTAACCATAAAAAGAAGCAACGAAGACTATACAATATCCCTTGATTGCAGACCTGTATCCGTCTACCCACGTTTCGCCGATGCCTATGTCCACGAAGTGACATCCTATGTGAGGAAACTTTCCTTGGAATGGGTCTCCTTCGGATCGAGGCTTATGGTGCCATTAGGCGCATCCGTTGAGCCGGTAGTCCGTCTAGTAAAAGCCTACAACCCGCAGTTGGTATGGATGGTGTCCCGCAGATCGATCACTTCCAAGAAGCAGATCTCGGAGATTGAGGAGAAGCTCCGCTACCAAGGTCTATTGGTGCCTGCCATACAGCTCAGCGTTATCGAAGGAAAGGAGATGCAAGGCATGGTGAAAGAGCTGAGCACATTGGCAAAAGAGGTTGACATCATCTGCACCGACTCCGATGACGGACTCTTGAGCGTTGCCTTAACCATAGCTGGAGTGAACGAGAAGAAGAGGTTGTGCTATTTCGTGGGCGAAAGACTAGTGGAAGAGCCCACCGAGGCCTTCATGCAGCTCATGTCTGCTGGATAAACGGACTTTTTTCCGCAACGCCCGGAGCTGAGCCCGCGAAGATTGTTAACCTCCATTCTCAGCACCACAACCATTAAATTGGGATGACCCGCAAAGATATTCTGTCAAACTAGCGAGAAAGTGTGAAATATGAATAGAGCATTGAATGTTGGAGTCATAGGCGTCGGTACCATAGGAAAGGAGCACCTACGGGCATACGCGGCGACCGGAAACACAAAAGTATTGGCAATCTCCGATGTTGACGAAAAAGCTCTCAAGGGGGTCGCGAGGGAATTCAAGATAAGAAGCTACTTTACTGACTATCACCAGCTCTTGGCGCTAGATGGACTGGACGCGGTAAGCGTGTGCACGCCGCCCTTCAATCACGCCGTCTTGACGTGCGATGCCGCGTCAGCCGGGAAACACGTTTTGTGTGAGAAGCCGATGTCCATGAGTGCGGAAGAAGCCGAGAAGATGGTCAGAGCCTGCAAAAAAGATGGCGTGAAGCTTGGAATCTGTAGCGCTCGCAGCAGGTTTGATCCTGAAGTTGAGACTGCTAGGAGATATATTTCTGAGGGCAAGCTTGGCAAGATTTACTACGGAAGAGTAAGTAGCTACAGAAGAAGAGGACGACCTGGCATAGACATTCTGGTTCATTCGAAGTGGTTCATAGACTCTTCAAAAGCAGGGGGAGGAGCCCTGATCGACATCGGCTGTTACGACATAGATGTGGTGCTCTACCTTCTAGACAGCCCCCAACCGGAAGCTGTAAGCGCAATGACTTTCCGAGGCATAGAAGACCTCCCAGAACTGGACGCTCGCTTCGATGTGGAGGAACACTCGTCGGTTCTGGTAAGGTTTGCAGGCGGACCTGTTGCAGTATTCGAGACGGCTTGGGCTTCAAACTACGACAACTCCCAAGAGGCAATAATCTTGGGAACAAGAGGCGGACTGAAGATGCATCCGTTCACGTACTATACGAAGATGGATGAACAGCAAGTCGCAATCAAAACGGAACTTCCTTCTCTGTGGGGTGCGAACATGAGGTTGCTTATGGCAGACTTTGCCAAAGCCTGTCTTGAGGACAAGACACCGAAGACCCCAGGAGAGGACGGGCTGAAGGTCATGCAGGTAATCAGCGCGACTTACAAATCAGCCAAACTTGGGCATGAAGTGAAGATAGCGGAGCTATAGAGAACCTAGGCTAGAGGCGCATTCTCAGCAACCCTACAGTCTTCCCGTAACCTTCGTGTCGATCGCGTTTCCCTACGAACTCAACCAGGTATTTCCGATCTAAGGCTACCCGCTTCAAGATTCTAACGCATCGCTACGTGGCGCCGATGCTGGCTTGATGCTGCGGTGCGCCTTGCGCTATTCACAGAGCCCGGTGAGGGAGCTTTCAGCATCAGAGCAGCTCGTCAATGTTCTCCTTGATCTTCTCCATGGTGCTTACAACTAGGTCGACGGCTTCCCTTTCGCCCAGCAAGATCGGGTGGGGAAGAGTAATCTCCTCAGCAGTGAACTTCTCCGCGGCGGGAAGGTACAGTTTTTCGTAGTCTGGAACCTCAATTCCTTTGGGCATCACGCCCTTCAGGTTCTGTCTTCTGAAGGCTGGCTGCTTGTAGAGGGGCATTCCATAGCCGACGTCAGCAGGAACTCCTTCAGCCCACAGGGCTCGTAGAAACTTCTCTTTGGGAAGTCCACTGAACTCTTCTTTATCATATCTGATGACGAAGAAGTAGTATCCTCTCCTCGTGATTCTCTCGTCCTTCTTCAGAGGTTCCACTCCCCCTATCCTCCTAAGCTTGTCAGCAAGGTATGCCCCATTGGAGTGTTTCAGTTCGACTTCTTGGGGCAGGCTCTTCAGCTTCGAAAGGAGTAAGGCAGCCTGAAACTCTGCCATTCGATAGTTCGAGCTCAGGATATGGTGCTCATATCCCGGCCTGCCGACAACCCTGCCTATGTTGTGTACCAGCCTCCCTCTTTCAGCCAACTCCTCATCATTCGTTAGAACTATGCCTCCTTCGCCTGCCGCGAGAGTCTTGCTTTCCTGAAACGAGAAGCCGCCCATGTCTCCAATAGCGCCAACCTTGGTGCCTCTCCATTCTGTGCCGTGAGCATGGGCGCAATCCTCGACAAGAAAGAGGTTATGCTTTTCTACTATGGGCAGTATCTCATCGTAGTCCGCAGGGTACCCGCCATAATGGACAACAATGACAGCCCTTGCTCGTGGTGTTATGGACCTCTCCAAGGCATTCGGGCTCATCGCCGCGGTTTCAGGATCTATATCAACAAACCTCGGGATCGCCCCAACCTCAGTTACCGCGGAAGCAGTTGCGATGAAAGTGACCGCCGGGACAAGGACCTCGTCGCCAAACCCGATGCCGAGAGTCTTCAGGGGAAGCTCCAAGGCGACCGTCCCGTTGGCTACGGCTATTCCGTATCTGGCATCGTGGTAATCCGCGAAGGCCTTCTCAAACATCTCTGCCTTGGAACCTGGGAATATTCGACACCACTGCCTACTCTCCAGGACCTCTATGAGGGCCTTTTTGTCATCCTCCGTGACCTTTGGCCACTCAGGGATCTTCTCCCTCAATTCAGCCGCTTCGCATGGTCCTCCATTGACAGCTAGCTTACCCATGGTTACTCCCCAAGTCTCAGGTTGTCTTCTCCATATCTATAGATTGAACCGTATAAAAGCTTCCAGCGACAGGGCATCTGTCGGCACGAACCCTCGAGAATGGCAATCATGACTCCCAGATTACTAAGACGCTGTGAAGCAGACTATCCTAGAAGTAGCCTGTTGCTCTTCGGGCTAGTTCGTTGAGTTTCTCGAATCTTTGTTCAGTGGCTTGGACCAGTGATCGTCTGAGCTCTTCTCCCCTTGCCTTCGAAACCCTCACTTTCTTGAGTTGCCGCGCAAGTGTGTTGTCGCGGAGGGAAGATTTCGCCCACTTCTCGAAGTCTCCGTTGCGGTTGTGGAATTCTATGGACCCTAAGTCTACCTTCTCCAGAGCCTTCACGAATCCCTTCAGGCTCCAAGCCTTCACTCCCGTGTAGCGCTCTTCTCCTCTTCCTGAGTAGAAGAGGAAGGGCTCATTCGCAGCTACCGATGCAAGTCTAACCCTGTTCTCGAAGTCCAGAATTGCCGACTGCGCTGCAACGTATGCGTCTGGTGGTGAGCGGAAGGGACTGAAATATGAATGAACCACACCTGGTCCGCCGCTTGCCGTGAACATGTAGTATAGATGGTCGCTGGTCTGGAAGTACCTCCATATTCTCAGGAATTCTTCGTTTCCTGTGTCTTTGACGAGGGGCCCAAGCCGTCTTACTGATGAATAGTAAGCCCACTGCATCGTGTTTCCGAGCCAACCGCTTGCGTCCCTTTCTACGTCAGCCCATGAAACTGTGCCGCCGAGTTCCGGAACGTCGATCTCTCCAACAGTAGCGTGCCTTTCCAGGACTTCAGAAGGTGTTGCCGTGTTCAAGTGAGACCGTTTCAAGATCTCGGCGGGCAGATGCCTCAGAAAATCGTGTATGCCCGATTCAGGCCAGTGATGTTCTCCGAACGTCTCATAGTCTGGGAAGATGCATATGTAATCGCCTTGAGCTGCTGCAAGCCAGCTTGCGTATTTTGGCGCCGTTAGTGGCCATTCGCTCCACCATCTCGCCGAAAACCTGAACCCGATATCATCTGTCAACTTGTAGTTCCTCAGTAAGACCTTGATCTTTTCGCATCCTTTAGGTCTGTAGAGATAGTTCGGCGATTTCCCGTGGAGAATCCTTTCTACGCCTTCGGTGAAGATTCCTTTGTAGCCCAAGTCTTCCATGGTTCTTGCTATGGCGTTGTTGTACAGCAGCTCAGTGTTCTCAAAGACCTCAGGTTTGCAGCCGAGGAGATCAACTATTGCCTGCTGGTGCTTTTTCACTTCTTCGATGAACTCCTCTCTTTCAGCGTAGAGGCCTGCAAGCGAATGATAGTAGGTCTGGCTTAGAAACTCCGTGCAGCCAGTCTCAGCAAGCTGCTTAAAGGACTCCAAGAGGTCTTTGTTGAACATCTCGCACTGTTCGAGAAAGGTTCCAGAGATGCTGAAGGAGAATTTCGTCCGCTTGTTCTCGCCTCTATGCTTATCAATAAGATCAAGCAGTATCTGGTTGGAGGGGAAATAGCATTTCTTGCATGCCCTTTCGAAAACTTCACGATTAAGTGCAGTGTCAAAATAGTAGTCGAAAAGATCCTCATTCCTCAAGCGTCTGAAGAGCTTGTTCTCCCAAAAAAGATTCTGTCTCAGCCTGTGTGGCTGGTGAACCTCAAACACAAACACAACATCCGTCAAAGGAGCCAACCCCAACAATCCCTTTGGCAATTTCGATATTTATCTCTAATCTACCCCCATGGGAGGAACACAAGCCCGTTTCTAGCGCCACGGCTTGTGTGTGATTGGCGTCATTCTCCCACCTTCGCTGCCGGGTGCCGTATACGGAAAAAGGAGAGTTTGCCGTGCGCGGGTAAACCTTTTCTTCACAAAGTCTATATATACTCCCGTCAAGCTGGTGTCTAGGAAGCTCTCAACAAAAGCGGACCTTTGGTAGAACCTCTCCGAGCGCGGATGGTACAGATATGGTGGTCGAGCTAAGAGTCGATTCCTACGAAGCTGGCGTCGGAGCTGTCGGAGGGTTAGCTACCTTTCATAACAATCTTTACCCTAGGCTGGTCAACAGAGGCTTTGATGTTAAAACTTTCTCCATGTATTTTAGGCCTGAACTTCCGACAAGGGAAAATTTCAAAGGCGTCATAATTAGGAGACAGTCCACTGACGTTGACCTTGATGTTGCTTACGCGTGGACGTACGATATTCTGCATCAGTACGGGATCGATGTGGCATATTTGTCCCCTTCCGAGCTTTATGTGGTGCCAAGATACTTTACCAACTTCGGGGTTATACCGTCACCATACAGAATGGCGCATGCAGACCTATTTTCCCCACACGACTGGATGTCCCTCGTGAGAAGCGGCCTCTATGCATGGCTCCATCCGGACCTAGTCCAAGCAATCTTTGTTCACTCAACTGAACCGGGAAGGATAGGCGGACTTCGGCATAGAAACGTTAACGGGACCTCTGACAAGCTGAATCTAGATGATTTTGAACTGATGGTTAAGGGCGAATACGAAAACTCATTTTTCCACGGGCTTAGACTGATCAGAGACCTTGAGTTTCCACTCACGTTCAAGATACTAAGCAGGCAACTCTTCTCAGCCTTGTTCACTGTAAGCCGGATTCACAGGAAGGAGTATCTGCTTGGCTTAAGGGCTCATGGGATGAGATTCGGCCAGGTTGAGGACAGAGTCTTCGCCATCTACCACGGGGTCGACACCAAAGAATACAGGCCTATGCCGAATGTCGAGAAGAAGGGGTTTACGATAGGGTTCATCGGCAGATGTACGCCGGTGAAGGGCATCGACATAATACCGGATCTTGCCTCAGCACTCGTCAATGATATCCCTGATGTCAGGTTTCACATAGTAACGAAGACTGAGCCTCAGAATCCCTACTACCTAGACCTTATTGCCAAGATTCATGACATGAAGCTCGGGAACACCGTGCTTGTCGACAATACTTTCTATAACGGTGAAGAGAAGATTAAGGTGATCAACTCTTGGAGCCTCATGCTGGTCCCTTCCAGATACGAGCCACAAGGACAGGTCGACTTGGAAGCCATGGCTTGCGGCGTAGTTCCAGCCGTCGGGATGGGCGGACTGCGCGAGAAAGTTGTAGACGGCTTCAACGGCATCTGGATTGATCCGAACAGAATCCAGGAAACAGCGGAGAGGATCATCCAGTTCCACAAAGGCGAGTACAAAGAAAGGAAAGCCGATGAGATCGCGCGGATCTGCAGGGAATCAGCTGAGAAGACTTGGGACTGGGAGAAGAGAGCAGACGCCCATAAGGAGCTCTACACGTACCTGGTTGACGGACGCGTCGACGACGTAACCAGGGATCTTAACGAGCTTCTTCTGCCAGAAGCAGCTGAGATATGATGACTGATACCGTGAGGGAGGGAACGCGGCTCAAGCAAAACTTTATCTCTTTTCCCGCAATATGATTGCATGTTGACGATTCCGTCGCGCGCATCTGGCAAGCGAAACGAACGGTCGGATAGGGGCAATGCGTCTTAGGACCTATGCCTTGGTCTCCATGCTCTCTCTGTTTGCTGTCTTTAGTGTGCTGGGTCAAATCCACGATCCGAATGGATTTGTGCATTTCTGGTCAGTCGTCACTTCTGTCGGATTCACGTGGTGGCCTGCTGCAGTCGGGCTATGGATTATCACACTTTATGGCGTTTACTCGTTGGCTCGATGGGTATGGAGAAGAATAGAACGGTCAGATTGAGTGGATCACTATGAAAGTCTGCATGATAACATGGGAGTTCCCGCCTAGGATTGTTGGAGGGATCGCGCGGCACTGTTGCGGCCTAGCCAAAGCTTTGGTGAAAGAGGGTCATGAAGTCCACGTGGCCACTCTGGGTTTTCCCGGCACCCCCATGTTTGAGGACCTGGAGAACGTGAAAGTACACCGGGTCAGTATCGAGTTAGGCCACCCCCACTTCATAACTTGGACCTTCATTTTCAACCACTTTCTAGAAAAGAAGATCGCAGTGCTGAACCATGACGTTGGATTCGATGTCGTCCATATTCATGACTGGTTAACGGCTCCTTCAGGCGTAGCCGCGAAGCACCATCTGGATAGGCCTCTGGTCACGACGGTGCATAGCACTGAGGTTGGACGGGCACGAGGTCTTCGCAGCCCCGACTCGTATCTCATCGACGGCTTAGAGTGGTGGATGACATACGAGGCGAACAAGGTCATAACATGCAGCAACTCCATGAGGGTGGAACTTGAGAAGCATTTCCGTCTGCCATCTGACAAGATTGCGGTGATCCCGAACGCAATAGAAATATCCGAATACAGGGGAAATGCTGACAGGGAAGCTGTTAGGAGACGCTATGGAATCGGGCCGTTTGAAAGACTGGTTCTCTTCGTCGGCAGACTTGTCCCGCAGAAGGGCGTAGAGTACCTGCTGAGAGCTGCTCCCATGATCATTCGGCAACACGGCGGGGCAAAGTTCATCGTGACAGGGGATGGCTGGTCCAGGAGCCATCTAGAGAGCATAGCTGCCTCGACAGGATATGGTGACCGAATCCGGTTTCTGGGCTTTGTGTCTGATTCAGAGCTCATAGAGCTGACGATGAGCGCCGACGCCTTGGTGGTCCCTTCAATCTATGAACCTTTTGGGATAGTTGCCCTGGAGGGAATGGCAGCCGGCGTACCGGTTGTTGCTGCGAACATAGGCGGGCTGGCCGACATAATCGAACACGATCGAACAGGAGTGCTCGTCTACCCAGAAAATCCAGAATCGCTGGCGTGGGGCGTAAACAAGGTCCTATCAGATCCGGGATACTCACAATGGCTGATCCATAACGCTAAAAAGAAAGTTCAAGAAGCATATAGTTGGAAAGCTGCAGCTAGGAGGACAAGCGAAGTATACGAAGAGGTCGCCAGGAGGTGACGATGTATGAGTGTGCGAGGCTACTCAATGCCGGACGAGATTAACTTTCTGTGCCTGCTTCATAACGTAGGGGCAACGAGCTCAGAAAGGTCATTGACGGTGGACGAGATCTCAAGGTGGACCCTCATGGAGTCTGAAAAAGTGAGGGAGAACCTAGAGAAGCTCATCAGAAACGAATACGTCACCACCATCTTCATTGGCGGAGCCGAGAGATACCACGTGACCATCAACGGCATTAGAAAAGTCCTAAGCATGTACAGCTGACGTTGGATTGCTAGGCTGCCGTACTCTTTTCCTTTCCTCGATTATCCTGCCGATGCCGACCCCACTCAATAAGGACTCACGATTGGTCTAGGAGCAGGTACCTAGCGCACTTTGAATAAGGATAAATATGTAGACTGCTATTATCTTTTCATGATGCACTGGTCTAAAGTAAAGGGGATGATGAAGACTGAAGAAAATGACCACAACTAGAGAAGATGTATTGCAGCTATTGTGGAAGGCGGAGAATCCCGCCAGCATTAAGGATGTTTCCGAGAAGCTCGGGCTAAAAGCTCGATCGGTAAACATGCATTTGCTGAGGCTTGTCCAGTCGGGGCTTGTCTCAAAGACAAAAGATGGTTACTACACCATAACGGATTCTGGCAAGGAGGAAATCGGATTCCCTAAAACCGATGGCAAACTCGCTAAGAAAGTCTTAGGGAAGGCTCTGCCTGAGAAAGCCTTCCATTTCTACAGAGGCATCGATCAGCCAACCGGGATATCCTCGGACAGCCTCACCGATTTCTGCGAGAAGATCAAGACGCTAGACATAAGATCGGTTGGATTCCATGCAGCCAGAGGAGACTTTGAAGCGTGGATTTCCTCGTTGGGGGACATTGAATTGGCTAAGCGGTTGGAGCTTATCCGCAGGGAGGGCTTAGCAGGGGAGAACCTGAGGCAGAGACTACATAAGGCCCTAAGGTCCAGATGCGACGAGCTACTTAAGAAGTGACCCAGCCACTCTTCAGTTCATACGCCCTCATCAGTACCATGAACTGGGGCTTTACGTCCCCGAGATTTCTTTTCTCCTGAATAGGTAGCTATGCGAGGAAACCTTAAGACGGGGTTGATGTCCTTCTATACGGATATATCGAGATAGGGGAGTAAAAGGAAAACAGGCGCTTGCGGCGAGGGATGGGGAATGATGGAGATAGATGGAAGCCAGAAGAGCGGAAGCGGAACCATACTGCGACTTTCAGTTGCGTTAGCCGGGATACTGAACGAGCCTCTGCACATCTACAACATCCGGAAGAAGCGAAGTCAGCCCGGACTGAGACCCCAACACCTAGAAGCCCTCATTACTGCCGCAAAGCTCTGCAATGCAGACATCAAAGGCGCTTCGCTAGGATCGGAGGAGATATGGTTCGAGCCACATGAGATCAAGGGCGGAGAGATAAGCGCCGAGATAGGCACAGCAGGAAGCATACCGATGTTGATGATGACTGTTCTTCCGCTTTGCGCCTCTGCCAAACAGCCCGTTGATCTTCACATCTTGAAAGGCGGGACCGATGTCAGACATTCGCCGGCGATAAACTATCTTCAACACATATTCCTGCAGGTTCTGTCGCGCATGGGACTCAAGGCGTCGATCCGAGTCCATAGGTATGGCTATTACCCTAAGGGGATGGGAGAGGTCACCTTGAAAGTCGAACCTTGCAGGAAGCTTTCTCCAATCAGGCTGGAAGAGTTCGGTAAGATTAAAGAAACTGGCGGCATCTCTGTCTGCACCTTCCTTGCGGACCGCAGGGTTGCGGAACGCCAAGCTGGGGAAGCTGAAAGAATCATCGGGGCTCTGGGGTATCGTCCTGAGATCGAGGTGGTCAATGACTTCTCCAATCCACTCCAGAAGGGAAGCTCCCTTGTTCTTTGGGCTGAGACAGACTCAGGAGTGTTGCTTGGAGGTGATGCGATAGGCGAATTGGGCAAACCAAGCGAGGCGGTAGCCCGGGAAGCTGCTGGAAACTTGCTTGAGGAGGTCCAAGCCGAAGCAACTGTGGACGTGCACCTTGCAGACATGCTCGTAGCTTACACAGCACTGGCTGAAGGAGAATCCGTCTATCTGACTCGTACCGTTACGGATCATCTGGAATCGAATATGTGGCTTTCAACCGCGATCCTAGGCGCTGAGTTTCACGTCGAAAAGAGGGGCCATCTCTACCGAGTTCTGAAAAAGTGAACGAGTTATTGGAGGTTGTTTGCCCATTGATCAACGCTAGAATTCGGGGGATCTACTCGACTGCGCTGACATGCCTGCTTCTCGACAACGACTTCAGAGTAGTTCAACCATCAGAGGCAATAAGAGAAAGATTCAACCTTCAGGAAAAACCGGAAGATGGCCCTCCTTTTGATCTAGACATCCACGATAGACCTGACAGACAAGGCGTAGATGCTGCTGGCCACGAAAAGGCAGTGAACGCATTCGCCGTTTTGCTACAAGCTACGCTTGATGACGCAGTCTACAAGCGCCGACTCTCAACATACCCGGCATTTGGCATCCCAAACCATCAGGCAAACGTAGAGTTTGCCCCGCAAAAAGTGGCAGTCGAAAAGGACCTTCCGTGTTCCCGGAGAAGGGTATTTTTGGATGTCGAGTTCCCGGGGTCGTCAAAGTGGACCTTGGACCGTTTCAGAGCGCTCGCAACGCCGACATTAGACGGGCATCATTTCTACAAAGCCTGTGGCGGCGGAATCTCTTCTCTCCTTGACATGGCTGAAAAGATGCTCGATGAAGGCTACGCGCGGAAAGAGGTTGAAGCCCTTTTCAGAGAGACGATAGAACGAGAGTTCCCATCTGAAGGCTCCACAATCAGTGTCGAGCACGTGAAGATCGCTGGAAAAGTTCTCAACCTCGGTCCTGCCAAGATGGCGATGTCTAGCCGGAAAACCGGAAAGATCCAGCTTCTCCGAACCTTTGCCAAGAAAGGAGTTTATGACGCACTGAAGGTCAGCAAGAACACGGGAGACTACGCAGTAACGGAGATGAAGCTAGGTGAGTGGAGCTTCAGTACAAGATATTTCGCCAAAGATGGAAGATACAAAGGCACATATGCCAACATCAACACGCCTATAGAGCTATATCCGACAAAGATCAGATATGTGGACCTTGAGGCGGATGTCTGCCTTTGGCCAGATGGGAGAACCCAGAAAGTCGACCGAGAGAATCTTGACGAAATGGTTGAGCAAGGTTATGTTTCTGCGAAGTTAGCCCAGATTGTGGACGAAAGGATTGAGGAGGTTCTGAATTCCCTGAGTCTAGACCCCGAGAGGAACAGTTCTTGGGTCCGTTAGCATGGCAGAGCAAAAGATATAACTCGGCTTTATCTCTTATATCTCAAGGTGATGGCAATGAGCATGTTGAAGCTGAAGGCTTCGATGGCTGGAACCTTGGCAGCCATAATAGGGCTTTCAACGCTATTCTTCACAATTCTGCTATCGCTATTCCGTGCGCTAGACATCTATTCACTCGCGCTCTTCATTGTCTTCTTTAACATTGTACAATGGCTTCTAGCACCGTACCTGATAGAGGCTATGTACCGCGCCAAAAAAGTCTCAAAGGCCGAGGAGCCCGAACTCTATGGCATGGTGGAAAAGCTAAGCAAGGAGAGCCACATACAAGCGCCTCAATTGATGATCGCGAGGATTCCCATACCAAACGCCTTTGCCTATGGCTCACCTCTCACAGGAAACCGCGTCGCCGTAACGACTGGTCTCCTAAACACCCTAGACGGCGAAGAGGTTGAAGCCGTCATAGGTCATGAATTGGGACACTTGAGACACCGCGACGTTCAGGTTATGATGTTCGTCTCGATTTTGCCCGCCCTGTTCTATTACATTGGCTACTCTCTAGTCAGGTCATCAGCCTACACTAGAAGTGACGAACGGGGGAACGGGGGCTCTCTGGCGCTGATTGGTTTCTTGAGCATCCTGCTCTACTGGGTCTTGACCTTATTCACGCTTTACCTTAGCCGGCTGAGGGAGTACTTCGCTGATAGACACAGCATATCTGTCGTGAGCGAAGGGAACCGCAAACTTTCCGAGGGACTTGTCAAAATAGCCGAAGCTACTGAAAGGATGAGGGGGCGCCGCCAAAACTTTGCGAACATGAGTTCGTTGAAGACGCTTTTCATATCTGACCCGGACAGCGCGAGAAAAGACTTGATGGAGCTCTACCAATCTAACGTGTGGAAGAGCGACCAGGAGCTTGTTGGCAAATACTTGAACCGAAGACTAACCGCAGCGGATGAATTCGCAGAATTCTTCTCGACCCATCCTAACATGGTCAAGCGGCTAAGAGCTCTCCAAGAGGCAGCGTAGGCAAACAAAGAAAGACCCTTCTGCATTTTTCTCCGATTTGGTTGATCGCAAAGGCTTAAATCTCCACATCCATAGCTATTCTCGTTTCTGAGGAGTATAGACCTTGAGTTTGGAGGTCGAGTTTGAAGTTCCAACGTGGGACCAGATATACGAGATGCTGCTGAACTTAGCTGAAAAGATACGTAAAGGCGACTTCCGACCGCACATAATCGTCGGAATTTCACGCGGAGGATGGCCGCCAGCGAGGGTCATGTCTGATCTGCTCGGCAACCCGGAGTTGGCAAATGTCAGGGTTGAGTTCTACTTGGGAGTCGCCGAGACCAAAAAGAAACCAGTCATAACACAGGCTGTCTCCATGCCCGTGAAGGCTAAGAATGTTCTAGTCTTGGACGATGTTGCGGATACGGGGCACAGTCTTAAGCTTGTAAAGGATCACGTGATGAGGAAGGGCGCGGACGCCGTTAAGACGGGAACAATCTACTACAAGCCTTGGAGCGTGATTGTGCCCGACTTTTACGAGAAGGAGACGAGAAGATGGATCGTCTTCCCTTGGGAGAGGAAGGAGACAGTCAGGTGTCTAGTCATGAACTGCAGAAAAGAGGGGACCTCAATAGAGAGGGCGAAGTTGAAACTCGTTGAGGGCGGACTGGACCTAAGTCTGGCTGAACGATTCGTCAACGAAGTCTTGAAGGAAGAACGCAAGTGAAGGAAGTCGAGATCTCCAGGTGGCGCATCGTCGTCCAAGGCTTCACAAATGTGAAGATCAAGGACCCAGAAACGCTCCTCGATCAAGTCAGAAAGGAGGCTAAGGGCTGCGAAGTTCAGTTCTTCGATGCGAGTCTTCTCGCGGGATTTGATCACTTATATTTCGCATTCTTGAACGCTTCGAGAGCTTTCGAGACTGGAAGGAACATATCGAAGAACCTCTCCGTGGAAGCCCTTCTCTGCGCCTCGGGACAGCATCAGATCAGCAGAGCCATAGAGATCCTAGGAGTAAAGCCGAATTCGGCACGAATTGCGGTCACGGTCGCTGCTCACTCACTCGAGAAAGCGATTGGGACATTGAACAGGATTTCGGATTTCCTGCAAGGCAAGAGAAGCGATGAGGTGATTGAACTCACAGAGGAGAAAGTCAAGGTTATAAAAGCGGCTTTCGGCATAACCGATCTCGAGATTGAGGCGACGCTTAGAGAATCAGAGAAGGATGCAGTAACCGGCCTTCTGATCGAACGAGGAGCGCTACTAGCCACTCACGGTTGACTTGGTCTCTCTTTTGCGACTGAAAGAATGTCGTTGGGCCTGATAATGGAAACTCCGGTCAAGCCGCCGACGACTTGAACTAGCACTATCTTATCCGGATTCTCGAGGTCTACCTTTCGGTCTATACCTTCTGCAACAGCCTCAACTATCTCCTTTGTCGGAAGCTCTGTGTGTCTCTTCTCGACCGTGACGCGGAAGGTTTCTTCCTTCGATATCTTGGCGGAAAGGCTGAGACTAGCCCCTCCTATGTCTTCCAGTTTGGTACGGACCACAGCTTCGATGGGAACGACCTTCAGGGTGTAACGGAACTCCCAGGGCCGGTCCTTCACCATCCTCCTCAGGTCCTTGACAACCCTGAAGGGGCCTAAGGCAGTTTTGGCCACGATCAGCCCGGAAACGCCGCTTCTTTCCACTAAGGCCTGCTGGTCGCCAATCTCTCCGAGCAAGAACCAGAGTTCTGAGCATGCATCATTCTCGTAGCCTCTCGAAGTGGAAACAAGAAGGTTAAAGTCTGCGAGGACCATTGCCAACGCCCGCCGACGATCTACAGTGTCAATAGCCTTCTCTGGTCGTCCTTTCTTATTTGCTTGCTGTGACAGACGAGCCGCGACTGGGCTCGCTAGCAAGGCTTGGGGCCATCTTGCGGCTTCAGCCCACGTATGAAGTCTGTCAGGTGTTTCTGTGTCTCCGGTCCTTTGGCGAAGTTCGAAACCCTTACGCCAACTCTTCTCGCCTCTTGTCCAACCTCAGCCAAGAGTCTCTCGAAAAGCTCCGCAGTGGCTTCTTTAAGGACTTCCAGATCGTCAGTAGGGGTCTCGAAGCTTCTCGAACGGCTGTGGATGCTCATGTCTCTTAAGACTGCGTATACACTGACAGATTTGAAACTTAGACCCCTTTCGATGAGCGTCGCGCAAACGTCTTCGCAAAGCTCGTTAGCTTTTTGCATGACGGCGTCCAGATCTCGGGTGTCTTCTTTCAAGGTCACAATTCTGCTGATGGATTCAGCCTCACCTCTTTCTTGGACAGGCGATTCGTCTATCCCGTGCGACGCGGTCTGAAAATAGCCTGCAAGGTTTCTGCCAAAAACTTCGATCAGCTTCGTGACGTCGTATCTCGCCAAGTCTCCAATCGTTCTGATCCCTAGCAATTCCATCTTCCCACTGGTTTTTCTTCCGACGCCGATCAGGCGGTCGACTGGGAGAGGAGCAAGAAAACCTTCAACCTCGTCTGGCTTCACGACTGTTAAGCCGTCGGGTTTCCGGAAGCTCGCAGAGATCTTAGCGACGAGTTTGTTGGGAGCGACGCCAACCGAAAATGTGAGCCCCTCTCGAGCCTTTACTTCCTCCTTCATTTTTCGCGCCAACTCTTCTGCCGCCTCAAAGCCTCTGTTCACCCTCTGGGTCACATCCAAGTACGCCTCGTCTATGCCAACCTGCTCGAAACTGTCAGCATAACTCTCCAGAATCCTCACTATGTTACCTGAGACTTCTCCGTAGAAAGCATGGTCAACAGGAAGAAAAACAGCGTCTACTCCCTTCAGTTTCCTTTTCGCCAAGAAGATGGGCATTCCAGACCTTACCCCGTATTTTCTGGCGATGTAGTTCGCTGTGCTTACGGCGCCGCTGTCCTCGGTTCGCCCTGAATACACGCACACAACCACAGGCTTCTCCCTGAGCGAGGGGTTCCTCCTTTCCTCGCACTGGGCGAAGAAGTAGTCCAAGTCGACCAACATCACAACTCTCGTCCGCAACTAAGCTACCCCGCAAACGGGAACACTATACCAAGAAAGGATGCCATCGCCCTTTTAACCGCTTAGGACCGCTAAGCCACCTTTTCGAATTGCTGCTTCCCAGTCTGGCACAAGGTCAACCGATGTCTCACCAATCAGACCCTTAGCAGAACAAAGAAAGATCGGTTAGTGGTCAGTGGAGTAACTCACGTGTCACAGCCTAGGCTCCACGCCGTCGCCACACATCATCCCAGTTACTGTTTTCGGTTCGCCCTTATTTATCTGTTCCTTCCAAGCCCGCAGAGAAGCGGACAAGTTTATTAGCGTGCCCTTGTCTTATCTTCTGGAAACCTGTTTGGAGGCCACCTAACACGAGGATCGCCGTCATCGACAGAGATAGATGCAAGCCTCGACGTTGCGGTAGGGTGTGCCATCGATTCTGTCCGATGATAAGAAGCAACATCGAGGCCATAAGGTTCGAAGGCCGAATGCCGGTTATCTCGGAGGTCCTATGCACCGGATGCGGCATCTGCGTCAAGAAATGCCCGTTTAAAGCTCTGTCCATCGTTAACCTGCCAGACGAACTCGAAGGGGAATGTACCCACCGTTTTGGACCTAATGCCTTCAGACTCTTCCGTCTTCCAGTTCCGTCGCCCGGAGATGTACTTGGGTTAGTGGGACAAAACGGGATTGGCAAATCAACGGCTCTCAGAATCTTCTCAGGTGAGGTCAAGCTGAACCTAGGGGACTATGCTCGTGCGCCTGACTGGAGCGGGATCGAACGGTATTTCAGAGGTTCAACTCTCCAAACCTACTTCCAAGAGATGAGTCAAGGCAAACTCAAGGTAGTCCACAAGCCGCAATACGTAGACAGGATTCCGAAAGTGGTAAGCGGAGAGGTCCACGAACTCCTTGAGAAGGTTGATGAACGAGGCAAACTGGCAGAGGTCTCCAAAGCGCTTCAACTAGATGTCATCTTACACCGACAGATCGATGTTCTAAGCGGCGGCGAACTGCAAAGAGTCGCCCTAGCCGCCACAATGATCCGCGAAGCCAACGTGTACCTTTTTGATGAGCCTTCCAGCTACCTTGACGTGAAGCAGCGGCTGGAAGCTGCCAAGGCGGTGAGGAGACTCAAAGATGAGGGCAAGATGATCGTTGTAGCCGAACATGACCTGGCTGTTCTTGACTACCTTTCAGACTACGTTTGCATATTCTATGGGAAGCCCGGAGTCTACGGGATCGTCTCCAACGTTCATGGGGTCAGAACGGGCATCAACATATACCTCGAAGGATTCACGCCCGACGAAAACCTCCGTTTCAGGAAAGAACCCATAAGGTTCCACGTCAAGCCTCCCTCAGCTGGTGTACCGGCAAGCCCGCCTCTGCTGAAATGGGACGAGATGAAGAAGACCTATGAAGGGTTCGTGCTGGAAGTTGAGTCCGGTGAAGCCCGTCAAGGAGAGGTCGTTGGGATACTCGGACCAAACGGGATTGGGAAGACAACTTTCGTCAGACTCCTCGCAGGCATTGAGAAGCCTGACCCTGAAACACCGCTGATGGAGAGCATTCTAAGCGTCAGCCATAAGCCTCAGTACATATCCTCGGAGTTCGATGGAACTGTTGAGGACCTTCTGAGAACCGCAGCGAAGGAAGATTTCTCCTCAGGCTGGTACCAGAGCGAGATCGTACAACCGCTCAGCGTAGATGCTGTTCTGGACCGCATGGTCGGGGAGCTCAGCGGCGGCGAACTGCAGAGAGCAGCCATTGCGGTATGCCTGTCAAGGAAGGCTGACCTGTACCTTCTTGACGAGCCCAGCGCTTATCTCGACGTTGAAGAGAGGCTGGCTATGGCCAGAACGGTGAGACGGATAGTTGAGGGAAGGAACGTCACGGCTTTTGTTGTCGAGCATGATGTTGTAGCCCAAGACTTTCTTGCTGACCGGCTCATGGTCTTCACGGGCGAACCTGGCGTCAAAGGCTTAGCAGAGACTCCGACAAGCCTGCTGAACGGGATGAACAACTTCCTCAAAGAGATGGCTGTAACCTTCAGACGAGACCCGACGACAAAGCGGCCCAGAGTAAACAAGGAAGACTCAAAACTTGACAGACACCAGAAGAAAGCAGGCCAATACTACTATGTGACCTGAAGGACACAGCATTTCTCAGGCAAAACATAAAATGAGGCAAGTGCTATTAGGCTTCAGAGATCACTAGACGTCTGTTAAGAGCGTGATTGGGTTGGTTGAGGTCAGAACTCCCATAGTTCTCGTGAACTTCAAGACGTATGTTGAGGGTACCGGCGAGAAAGCCCTCAAGCTGGCAAAAGATGCGCAGAAGGCGAGCATGGAGACCGAAGTCTGCTTCGGCGTGGCGCCTCAGTTCGTCGACATTCCAATAATAGCCCGAGCTGTGGACATTCCGGTTTTCGCTCAGCACATCGACCCAATGAAGCCTGGAAGCTACACAGGTCATATTCTGCCAGAGTCTGTGAAGGAAGCCCGCGCCGTGGGCACGTTGATCAACCATTCGGAGAGGCGTCTGAAACTCGCGGACATCGATGAGGCGGTTGCTCGGGCACGTGAAGTCGGCTTGGTCTCCGTTGTATGCACGAACAACACCGCCGTCAGCGCATCTGCGGCATCTCTTGAACCAAACATGATCGCTGTTGAGCCTCCTGAACTAATTGGCACGGGGATTCCGGTTTCGAAGGCGAAGCCCGAGGTCGTAACCAGCACAGTTGAATCGGTGAGAAAGATCAACCCGAAAGTCGTGATCCTTTGTGGAGCCGGCATAACAAACGGCGAAGACGTTGCAGCTGCTCTAAGGCTGGGAACAGAAGGGGTCTTGGTCGCAAGCGGTATCGTCAAGGCGAAGAACCCGTACAAGGCTATGCTAGAGTTTGCAGAGGCAGTGACGAGACGGTAGACTCGGCAATAACAACCTGAACAGATGCCTTAGGTTGACATCCTCGGAGTGCAGACATGGGATTCAGGAGGTCTGCGACTCCGCCAATCTTATTGCGGCTAAGGAATGAGGTATGCAGAAACCTTGTCAGATCTCAACCGGAAAGCTCCACATCTTCTACTTCTGTGGAAGCGGAGTCAGCAATGTAGTTTACCATTCCCAAGTGTCTAGAGACAGGAACGCGGCAAAACTTATATGAAGGCGAGCCTGCCAGAAGAAGCGACAAGACATACTGGTACAGCATATCCATCAGAAAGCCAGCCTCATCAAAAACCATTTAACAGCATCAGCCGAATGATAGCTAGACGCGGGAAGATGAAGAAAGTTGCTGACGAAGCTGAAAGAGACTGTGCAATCGTGGATCGAGGCTGAAGCCAGAATGGCACAGAGGGCTGGATTGACTCCAAATCAGGTCAGCGCGCTGGGCGTCGTCTTTGGCGTAGCCTCGGGTTTAGCCTACTGGCTGACAGGGTTGAGCCTAGGGGACTTGAGCGCCTACAGGATGTACTTGCTCCTAGCGGTCCTTCTTCTTTTGGCTTCAGGATTCTGCGATGCATTGGATGGTACGTTGGCAAGACTATATGGAAAGACCTCGGTTCTTGGTGGTTTCATGGATTCTCTGCTCGACAGGTATGTTGACGCACTGGTCTACCTCGGTCTGATACTCGGCGGCCTATGCGATCAGTTCTGGGGGCTCCTTGCCTTAATCGGCTCTCTGCTCACAAGCTACGCCCGAGCCAAATCTGAGGCTGCGGAAGTACCTATGGAGACAGTTGGCATAGTCGAACGGGCGGAAAGGCTCCTCATAGTATCCGCAGCGAGCCTTCTTAGCTTAGTCTGGACCGAAGCCTTGGGACTAAGCGTAATCCTCCTCGCTCTGGCAACAAACTTCACAGTGCTGCAGCGAGCAATCTATTTCGTAAGAAAGGCTAGATCTAAGTCCAACGGGTAGAGCCTTGATCGGCAGCCGGGATTCCCCGCCCTAGTATCGGGTTCGGAATCTTCTCGTGTCCTTTGCTCTCACTTTAACGATCCCGCGGTGCACCGCACAGGACACGCAGTAGTACTTGGTAGCGAAGTGGCTTGGGAGATACGCGCCCTTCTGGCGAAGCTCCTTAGACAGAACTGGATCGACTAGTGAAAGCCTTCGAGTGGACTTTTTGGCTTTGTCCCGGGGAACAAGCTCTCCGCAGCCGCTGCACTGGACAAGGCTGCTTCTACCCTTCTGACCCTTCGAACGTCCTCGGCTCTTTCGTTTGAATGGCATGGTGTTCACGTAAGCTCCTTTCTCTCGCGCCTACTCTAGGTAGAATAGAATTGCATTCTTAAACCTTGCTGAAAAATTGAGGCCCGCTCTGCTGGTGAGATGGCTCCAGTCTTTTGCCGCAATTGGGACAGTAGTCTGCCTCTGGCGTAACCTTGTGGCCACAGTTGGGGCAGAAGCTTATCCATTCCGCCATTGCTGGCGGCAGCTTCCTTCGTTCAGCCTCTTCTCCTGCCATGTATAGTCGTAGCCTTCTTCTCAGCAGGATCAGCAGAGCTAGGGCGACAATCCCCACGATAAGCATGCCCCGCGGGTTGTCTAGGCGGCTTGTGTCGAACTCTTGAGTCGGACTCAACACTATCAGAAAAGATACCGCTCCTGCCGATAATGCGAGCTTATGACAAAGAGTGCCTGCATCCCACTTGAGGCGCCTCAGAAAGTCGAAGATGCCGACTACTAAAGCCATGCCAATCATCATAAGAACCGGCGGCTGAGGGACAATGTAGGCCCCAGCCATAAAGAGGAAAAAGAGAGACGTTGCCACCAGAAACCCTATCAGTGCCATTCGCGAGGGTTTCAGGGGGCCTTTCCTCCCTCTCTTGCCGATATTCGATGGCATTCTCCAAGCCAAAAACAGGAGCACTACCACAACTGCGAAAGCGAGCATGTATTGCAGTAAGGGAGGTTTGTAAGCCGTTAGGCCAGAGTATCCAAGCGCCGTCACCGCTGCCAAGAGGACGGCTAGACCCGCGAGTTTCTTGCTGCCAATCCAGCTCTCACTTCTCCTGTCCGGAAAGGCAAGCTCCACCAGCGTTATCGGAATCGCTATGCTGAAGGTTGCGTGGTAGATTGTGAGCCACTCAGCCCACACCCAATTCACATCGCGCCACCTGCCGTAGACGCCCAGTATGCCAAGATCCATCCAATCCGGGTCGAAGAAGCTCTTCACCATGAGACCCTCTTCGATTATTCCGTAAGCAGCGCCCAGAATGAACATTGAGACATATCCCTTATTCCACCTGACCTTAAGCTCACGAACAATCAACGCTCCGCTGCCATACAATGAACTGAGTAGAAGCAAGACGAAGGGGTTGAAGAACTCTACCGGCGGAGAGGAACCTGAAAGGAGCTCACCTATGGCGGGCGCAAGGAAGAAGAGGACAAGAGCCGGTGAGATCCGCAACTTAAACTCTCTCCACAGAACACGCCTCATGATGGCCGTGTTCATTGCACAATCCTTCATGTCGAGGGGATATTTCTTTCCTTCGGACACATGGTCTAGACTTCTATCACACACAAGAGGAAGAGGAGCTGCAAGCCCTGCGGAGGCATTCCATCCGGAAGTCTGCCTTTCGCAGCCTTAATATGCCTTGTGCCTTACGTTTTGGCGATAAGGCATGTTCGACATAGTAACCGTCGGCCACTTCTCAATCGACTACATAAGGCCACCTGGAAGGCGTGTATCAAAACCAGCATTAGGTGGTCCGCCAACATACGTCTCTCTCGCTGCAGGAAAACTGGGCGCAAAGGTATCAGTCGTCTCAAAGGTTGGGGAAGACTTTTCTCCGAGTTTCACTGAATGGTTGAAGAAACAAGGCGTCGATCTCTCCGGGCTAAAGAAGGTCGCAGGCGCCTCCACGACAAGCTATGCCCTCAACTACTCCACGGCGGGCGAACGCCAGCTCGTCTTGAGAAGCAGAGGTCCGCCCATAGAACCCGAAGACATGGAGGGCCTCGCCAAAGCCAAAGCTATCCATGTGGCGCCCATCGCTAATGAGATAGGCCCAGAAACGGTAGCAAGACTGCGAACTCTGACAAGTCTACTCTCAATGGACCCGCAAGGCTTTCTCCGCCGGTTCAAAGAAGATGGGACAATGTACCTAGAAGGAATAAGGGACCCTGAAATCGTTAGAGGGGTCGATGTGTTTAAGGCGTCGCAGCGCGAAATTGAAGCAGTCACTGGCGAATCGAGCCTCGAAAATGCAGTCAAGAAAGTTCACCAACTCGGGGCTAAGATTGTGGTGATGACCAAAGGACCAGAAGGCTCACTGGTGTACGTCAAGAACAGATTGTACCGAGTTCCAGCGTCAAAGCCCAAAGCCGTGGTCGACACAACTGGATCAGGCGACGTCTTCATAGGCGCCTTTTTGGCAGAGTACGTCAAGGGAAAAGACCCGTTGTGGTGCGCTTCCGTTGGTTCGGCAATGGCGTCCTTCGTCGTCGAAAAGATTGGTCCCAGGGGGTTTGGTTCGCGCAAAGGGGTGTACGAAAGAGCTGCGCAAGTCCACGAGAGGATATCCGTCGTCAGCCAGAATACCAGAAACGTCTTTAAGCCTACGTAACGCATGATCAATCTGGGTCATTGTTGGAAAGCTGGTGAACGGTGAGCATCATGGGCAAAGTATCTAAAGGAGCGAAATGCAGTGTTGAGGGATGCGGAAAGGAGGCGACACGTTCGCTGCACATTGACAGCGTAACGGCAGCTGGTCTGAAAGCTCAAGGAACCAGACGGGCATATCTCTGCAGGGACCATTACAAGGACTATAAGAAGGCGACAAGGAAAGAAAAGATGCTCGACAAATGGCGATACAGAGCCCCAAAGCCCCAGCGTTTCAGAACATCAGTTTAACTAAGCTACCAAGCATTTTGGTAGAGAGTAGGCGTCAACGCCTTCTCGGCGACAGGTTCCATTGGCTCAGTGATGAGGATGGGAACGTACCCCCTCCCCAGAGTCTCACAGACTGCTTAAATATTCTCCTCAAGGAGCTCTGACTCAAGGCAGACATTGGAATCTATAGGACAGCGAGCGGAGGCAAGAAGCATGGAGTTCCTAGTTCTCACCTCTCGTTACGTTAGGCAAGGTGAACGAGAAAGAGTGATCATGCAGGCGGTTATAGAAGCTGCCGAAGCAATAGGCGTAGATCGGATTGTGATGAGGAGAGGAAACGTGTACAGCACAGGTGTCTACGTCGACGACGGAAGTGAGAAGGCTCTACTCTACAACGACTGGGACAGAAACTGGGACCGGAAGAAGATTTACGACAGCATAATGGCTTCCGTCCGATCATCCCCAAGCCTCAGGCAGAAACGCCAACTCATCTTGACGCTTTCATGAAAAAGCACAAGATTTCTGGGCAGAATCAGGCAAACCGCATCGCACTTGGCTCAACGCGCCCTCAGTTTCTACGTCTAGCAAAGCAAAAGCTCACCGTCCATCAGAGACGGCGATGGCTCAGAAAAATCTTTATCTGACAAGCCAGCGTTAAGACTGTTAGACACATTGCCTAGATGAGGTCTCGAGATTTGAGGATACTTCAGCTTCACTCTAACTTCATCGAGTATCGGCCCGTTGAGAAGGAGATTGTTTCAGCCGAGGAAACCGAACAGAAATCCGTCCGTCTCGTAGAACTCGTCGTTCTTTTCACGTGTGTCGAAGAGGGCGATGCAGCTGAAGCTGCCCACAAAGCGATAGACGACCTCAGGGAATGCTTGGCCACTATAAAGTCCGATAGAATCTTGATTTATCCTTATGCGCACCTGAGCGGCAACTTGGCAAGCCCTTCTGAGGCTTTGAAGGTCCTCAAAGAGATGGAAAGCTACGCGAAGAGTCTGGGGATGGAAACCTACCGCGCCCCCTTTGGCTGGTGCAAGGAGTTCTCGCTCTCTATAAAGGGTCACCCGTTGGCCGAACAGTTCAGAACCGTGGTTGCTGGAGAGGCGAAGGGAGCCGAGTTGGTCTCTAAGGCTCTTGAGGCTGAAGAGAAGATCAAGTCGTACTGGTTCATCCTCAGACCGGACGGAGAGATGACTCCGGTGGAAGAGTTTGACTTCACTGGACACGAGAACCTAAGGAAATTTACGAATCACGAGATCTCAAAGGTTAGGGCAGTCCAACAGGTTCCTCCTCACGTGAACCTTATGAAAAAGTTGGAGCTGGTCGATTACGAGACTGCGACCGATCCGGGGAACTTCAGGTGGTACCCGAAGGGCAGGCTGATCAAATCCCTGCTTGAACAGTTTGTCACGGAGAAGGTATCTGCCTATGGTGGCATGGAAGTCGAGACCCCCATAATGTATGATCTTGAGCATCCCAGTCTGGCAAGCTATCTACACAGGTTTCCAGCTCGGCAGTACATCATCAAGTCCGACGACAAGGAGTTCTTCCTCAGATTCAGCGCCTGCTTCGGCCAGTTCCTAATGGTTCACGATGCCCAGATGTCGTACCGTCAGCTGCCGCTTAGGATCTATGAGCTGACGAGGTACAGTTTCAGAAGAGAGAAAAGTGGAGAGCTTTCTGGACTCAGAAGGCTCAGAGGCTTTACGATGCCTGATTGTCATTCGCTGTGCGCTGACTTGAACCAGGCGAAAGAGGAGTTCATCGTAAGATTCAACCTAAGCATGGAGACCATGGAAGGCATAGGCCTAACCTCGGATGACTACGAGTTAGCCGTCAGGTTCACCAAAGACTTCTACCAAGAGAACAAAGAGTTCATCGTCTCCCTCGTGCAACTCATTGGCAAACCTGCCCTCGTGGAGATGTGGGATGAGCGGTTCTTCTATTTCGTCCTGAAATGGGAGTTCAATTTCGTAGACTACCTTGAGAAGGCTTCAGCGCTTTCGACCGACCAGATCGACATTGAGAACGCTGAAAGATACGGCATAACCTATGTCGACGAGAACGGGGAGAAGGGAATTCCGCTAATCCTCCATTGTTCTCCCAGTGGCGCCATAGAAAGAGATGTGTATGCCATGTTAGAGAAAGCATACATGGAACAGAAGAAGGGAAAACCTCCGATGTTGCCGCTTTGGCTCTCCCCAACCCAAGTCAGGGTAATCCCAGTCTCTGAACACTTTCTTGCAGAGGCTGAGAAGATAGCTGAAGACATTGCAGGGCAGAACGTACGGGCCGACCGGGATGATAGGCCTCTTACAATGCAGCGGAAGGTGAGAGAAGCTGAGACGGAATGGGTTCCTTACATCGTCGTTGTCGGAAAGAAGGAGATCGAATCCGGCGTCCTGGCTGTAAGAGACCGGCAGCTCTCGGAAGCCGGAAAATCAGGAAGAATCAGGAAGATGAAACTCGAGGAGCTGGTTGCCGAGATAGGGGAAAGGACTAAGAACAAGCCTTTCAGACCCTTGCCGCTTCCCGCGGCCCTTTCGAAGAGACCTCGCTTCTATGGGTGATCAAGTCTCCTCTTCTTCGGGGTTGTCTGCAAACAGATTTATATTATGTTTCGCAGCAATTAGAGTTCAATGTGAGGTGCATGCAATTTGTCTCGTAAGGAGCTTCTTGTCTATGTCGATGGTGAATATTATCAAAGATCAGAAGCCAAAGTCTCCGTCTTCGATCACGGTCTCTTATATGGGGATGGGGTTTTCGAAGGCATCCGATCCTACGGCGGCGTTGTCTTTAAGCTGAAGGAGCACATAGACCGACTCTACAGGTCAGCAGCCGCGATCATGCTCGAGATACCGCTAACGAGAGAAGAGATGACCAAAGCCATTCTAGAAACGCTCATGAAAAACAACCTGAAGGACGCTTACATCCGCCTGATAGTCACCAGAGGCGTCGGAGACCTTGGGCTCGACCCTAGGAAATGCCCCAAACCTTCCATCATAGTCATAACAGTACCCCTCCTCCAGCTTTACGATGAAGAGAAGAGAAGGAAAGGCATGAGCATGATAGTTTCGTGGGTGAGAAGGGACCCGGTTGATGCGACGACTCACGAGATCAAGTCGCTGAACTACTTGAACAGCATTCTCGCAAAGATCGAAGCCAATAATGCGGGCGCAGATGAGGCGTTGATCCTTGACACGCGGGGTTTCATCAGCGAAGCAACAGGAGAGAACATCTTCATCGTGAAAGACGGAAGACTCATAACCCCCCAAACATCAAGCGGACCCCTTCCAGGAATCACTGCAGGCGTGATTACGGAGCTGGCTGAGAAGCTGGGCTATCAGGTGGTTGAGAGGGGGATTACGGTCGCCGAGCTATATGCCGCCGACGAGGCTTTCCTCACTGGAACAGCAGCCGAGATCATGCCGATAAGAGAGGTGAACAGGCGGAAGATAGGCGAAGGCAAGATGGGACCGGTCACCGAGAAGCTCCTCCAAGAGTACAGTAAACTTGTGAAAGACCCGAAAGAGGGAATACGCGTCCGGTAGATGACGAAGATGCGGGTCCTGCTCCTGACTGAGAGGGAGATAGAACCGCTACTCTCGATGAGCGAAGTTATGGAAGCTGTTGAAACAGCCTTCCGAGAGAAAGGAATGGGACATGCCCAGATGCCTTCGAAGACATACCTAGTCTATAGTAAGCACAATGGCGATCTGAGGGCGATGCCCTCTTATCTGGAAAGGCTTGGCATATCCGCCGTAAAGGTTGTGAACTCCCACCCCGACAACCCCGCCAAGTTTGGTCTGCCAACAGTCATGGCGACGATAGTGCTTGTGGACCCGAGGAACGGTGCGCCGCTGGCAATGATGGGCGGAACGTGGATCACCGCTATGCGGACAGGGGCTGCTGGCGGAATTGCGGCGAAATACCTAGCACGAAAAGACTCCAAGGTTGTCGGCTTCGTTGGCGCAGGCACCCAAGCCCGCACGCAGCTAGCAGCGCTTCTGGCACTATACGGCGAACTTGGAGAGGTCAGGGTCTGGAGTCGAACTTCGTCAACCAGAGAGAAGTATGTTTCAGAGATGGAGGCAGTATACGGCGAGCAAGCTCGGATAGTCTCGGTAGAGAACGCAAGAGACTCCGTGGAAGGCGCCGACATTCTCGTCACCTCAACTCCCTCCAGAGAACCCCTAGTATCAGACAAATGGGTTTCATCTGGCATGCACATAAACTGCATCGGCGCAGACGCCCCAGGCAAGGAGGAACTCGACCCCAACATACTTAGGCATGCGAAGATTGTGGTTGACGACTGGGAGCAAGCCTCGCACTCAGGAGAGATCAATGTTCCGCTGGCTGAAGGCACCATTACCAAGGAAGACGTTTGGGGCGACATATGCGAGATTGCTGCCGGGTTGAAGCCCGGTAGAACTTCTTCCAACGAGATTACGGTTTTCACCTCGACGGGCATGGCGGTGCAAGACGCCGTGACTGCGAGACTTGCCTATGACAAAGCTACTTCAAGAGGTCTAGGCCATTCAATCGAGTTGATATGAGCCCTCCGATACTGCCGTGCTTCAGATTATGCTATGGTCTAGGCGAGCTAGGGAGTCTGAACAGAGAGGAGAACTGCAGGACAAAAGACGCTAGAAATCGGTCTTCATTTTGTTGGCGGTCTGACCTGTAAGACTTCTTTATTCACAAGGTTGGGTGGAACCCGACCCTCCTCTATGGCGACCATGTTCTCCGCCGCCATAACCGCCATTTTTGTCCTAGTTGCTATGCTTGCGCTTGCGATGTGAGGAGCTGCAGTAACATTCTCTAGTTTAAGCAAGGGGTTCTCAGGGTCGATGGGTTCCGTTTCCCAGACATCCAAGCCTGCGGCCCATATCCATCCCTCTTTGAGGGCTTTGTAAAACGCTTTCTCGTCGACCACTGGCCCGCGGGATGTGTTGATGAGGCAGGCAGTCTTCTTCATGAGTTTGAGAGTCTTCTCGTTTATGAGGTGGTGGGTTGAAGGGAGTAACGGAACGTGGACTGTCACGAAATCAGACTCCTTCAACAGCGTTTCCAGATCCACGTACTTGGCGCCGAGCTTCTTCTCGAGCTCTTTGTTCCTGATGATGTCGTAGCACAGTATCTTCATGTTCATCCCTTTCGCTCTCTGCGCCACCGCTGCACCTATCCTGCCGGTGCCTACTATGCCGATCGTCTTTCCCCAGATGTCCTGACCAACCATCATCATGAGACCCCAGGGCACCTTCCATTTTCCAGCCCTAACATACCTGTCGGCTTCAACGACCCTTCTGGCGACAGCCATCAAAAGCGCAAAAGCGAAGTCTGCTGTGGTCTCTGTCAGGACTCCGGGCGTGTTGGTTACGTATACTCCTTTTCTTGTCGCTGCTTCTACGTCGATGTTGTCGAACCCGACTGCTACTTGGCTTATCCCTCGGAGCTGCGGTCCAGCAGCCTCAATGACTTCGCCATCTATCAAGTCTGTTAGGAGGCAGATCAAACCATCTGCCCTTTTCACCTTCTCCATCAAGAGGCTTTTCACGGGAGGCGACTCCCCAAGCCAGACTTCAACTTTGAATCTTGACTCAAGAATCTTCATAGCATCTTCCGGCAGTTCCCTTGTCACAAAGATTCTCTTCCGATCTGGTTTGCTCAAGTCCAACACCGCACTTTTCCTCTTCTTGTCGGTCTCTCTATTGACTAGCTCCTTTTAAGTTTTTGACAGTGCTTTCGCGAAACCTTTTTGAGCCTACACCCAAAAACTCTGGAACAGCGGAGAAAAGCAGGTTCCGCCAAAAGAAACAAATACGCGCCTAGACGTATTCTGTCTCATATCGAGGGCGTCGAATACCCAAAGAAGAAGCATCTGCTCGACGCCTGCAAGCCAAGTTAACCGGACGGGAGGTTCCTGATGAAGAATGGATGAGAAAGTGAGAGCGCGCAAGCTCTTGACCGATTGGAAAGGCGATTCCTACGTCTTTGGACTCGGGGTTCTTGACAGAGTCGGCCGAGCTACCAAGGAATTCGGCAACAACACTCTTCTGGTCGGAAGCAAGTCCAAATGGGCTCAGGGGCTAGTTGAAACGGTAGTCAGATCGCTGGAAAAGGAGAAGGTATCCTACAACATTGTCCCCGGGGCCAGGCCGAACTGTCCCCGTGAAGACCTGTACCGGATAGCTCTCCAGATCTCCGTGTTCAAACCGGACAGCCTCATAGCCCTTGGAGGGGGAAGCACAATTGACGCTGCCAAGGCCGCAAGCGTTCTTGCAACCTACTCGCCAGCCGAAGTGTCCAAGGTGCTAAACGTTGAATGGGACAAAGCCGGCACCATCGATCCCTATTTTGGGACAGGGCTCGTAACTAGGATGAAGCAAGCGACGGGCAGGGACGTCATGCCAGTGGTAGCTGTCCAGACCGCAGCCAGCTCTGCGGCGCACTTGACGAAATACTCGAACATAACCGACCCTATGATGGGCCAGAAGAAACTCATTGTGGATGACGCGATAACACCCAAGAAAGCGGTTTTCGATTATGGAGTAACTGTTGGCGCGCCTGAGGCTTTGACACTCGATGGGGCGTTGGATGGTTTCGCGCACTTGTGGGAAGTTTTCATGGGCGCTACTGGCAAGGAATACTACGAAAACGTGAGGGAAGTAGCAATGGTTGGCATCAGCCTGATTGTCAACAATCTAGAACCAGCATCAAAGGACGATGTGGATGCGAGAGTAGCCTTGGGTCTGGGAACGGATCTTGGCGGGTACTCCATAATGATAGGAGGAACCAGCGGACCTCACTTGGGGAGTTTCTCGTTGGTAGACATCCTTTCGCACGGAAGAGCCTGCGCCATCCTCAACCCCTATCACACAGTCTTCTTCTCGCCGAATATCAGAGATCAACTCCTATCCGTTGGATCCATATTCCAGAATGCGGGCTATGTTGGAAGGAGTCTGGATCTCGAAGGGTTGGGAGACAGAGAGCTCGGCGAAGTCGTGGCTGAGGGTATGCTGAGATTCAACAGGTTCCTCGGCTTCCCAACCACGCTTAAGGAAGCAGGAGCAACGAGCACTCATCTGAAGAGAATGCTTGAGGCCGCGAAGGACCCGCAGTTGAAGATGAAGCTCCTTAACATGCCAGTGCCCCTAGACCCTGAGAGGGGAGATATAGACACATACATGAGAAGAGTACTCAAAGCGGCATTCACAGGGGATCTTAAAAGAGTAAGAACCAAGTAGACAGGGGCTTCAAAGTCGGGCCTGGAAGACTTCCACAAACTCTTTAAGAAAGGCGACAGCGAGATTATCACAAGATAAGGGATCGGGCCCGTAGCCTAGCTGGATAGGGCGCAGAGGCACAAGCCTCGCGCAAGCCTTCGGAGCTGACGTCGGCAGAGAAAGCCTGAGGTCGAGGGTTCAAATCCCCCCGGGCCCGCCAAAAAAACATCCCGAAAGGTTTCAAGGGATATTTTGGCAATGAGCTTCCATGGCGCGGCAAAATGGTTGCAGGCCACAACGAGTATCGAGCCCTACCAAAGACTTTAATGTGACCTAGTTGTCTATCGGAGTCTGGTGGTCTCCCTATGGGTAGGATCAGAACAGTCCTCGGAGACATTTTCCCAGGCAAGTTCGGTTCCGCCCTTGTCCATGAACACATTCTTGTGGACTTTGTTGGCGCTGACAAGTTCAGCAAGGAGCGCTATGACGCAAAGGAGGTCTTCACGGTTATGCTTCCTTACCTAGCTGAGATACGCGAGTTGGGCGTAACTGGTTTCGTGGAGTGTACACCAGCCTATATGGCTAGAGATGCTCAGCTGCTCGCCGACCTGTCCGAAGCCGCAGGGATTCATGTGCTGACGAATACAGGGCTTTACAAGGAGCCTTACCTTCCGAAACATGCCTTTGAGTACTCAGCGGACCAGCTGGCAGAACTGTGGATCGACGAAATCAAGAAGGGAATCGAAGGAACCTCAGTGAAAGCTGGCTTCATAAAGATTGCTGTGAACCCTGGACAGATAGTTTCCATTCAGCAGAAGATTGTGAGGGCGGCTGCTCGTTGCAGTCTTTCGACGGGAGCTGCAATCGCATGCCACACAGCCAGCGGGACAGCTGCTATGCATCTTCTGAGAATTCTCTGCGAGGAGGAAGCGGATGCAGGTAGGCTGATTGTTGTGCATTCTGATGCCGAGGAGGATGTCGAGTACCACTTCCAGACTGCTCGTCAAGGGGCATGGGTCGAGTATGACGGTTTGAGACCCGAAACCGCTGAGAAAACATTGAATCTGCTGAGGCTCATGGTGGACAAGGGGTTCGAGGATCAGCTCCTCCTATCGCAAGACGCTGGTTGGTACAATGTGGGGGAACCGAAGGGAGGAAACATCCAGGGCTACGAGTATCTTGTCAAGGGCTTTGTGCCCCTAATGCAGCAGAAAGGTTTCAGCCAGGAACTGGTGAACAAGATCCTGGTGAAGAACCCTGCCAGAGCTTTCGAGATGCCGTGAAAGACGCAAGCGGGCCCAAGTTTTCTAGGAGACTCTTGACAGAAAATGCGATGAGAAGGACGGCTTGAACTCTCTCTTGACTCTCTCTACGGGTTCTCCGAGTATCCGTATCCTGTTCAAGTCGCAGATACCCAACCCCTTCTCGGCGGCTAGAAGTATATGCTTCGCCTTTTCCATGTTGAAGCCCATAACCGATGCTCCAACAGCGTCGACTGCGACTGGGTCCAAGCCCGCTATCACCAGATCCATTTTGACAGGTTTTCCAGCTGTCTCGTACCCTTCTCCACCAACTATGCCATCTATCACCGCAAGTCTAGGCTTGACGACTGAGGCGAGGTCGGCAATCTTCTCCGAGAGGTGATAGTGAATCTGGCCTTTCGGGCTGACTACGCCCATAAGGTTCTTTAAGCTGAGAGTCACGCCGGCCATCCTGTGAAGTTTGAGCTTTGGTATGCTTACAATGGCACTGTTTAGGGCCGTCTTGGAGATCCTCACCTTTTCGAGAGCGAGATGGTTTGGCACCTGGACGGTCACATACTCATCGTCGTTCAGGTCGATCAGTTCCACGTTCCATCGTTGGGCGACTTTGTCGACACCTGCTACTCTGTAAGCCCTCATCGTGTCAGCTAAGCCGCTTCCTTCACCGATCAGAATATTGCTGAAACCCTTCTGTTTCAGAAACTTGATTGCGCCTTCTATGACTCTGGCGTCTGTAGTGTTCCCCGTCGATGGGTGGCTGGCATCTATGTGATTGGGCTTCAACAGAACTCTTTCGTTGGCTGTAAAGGCCTTCTGCGCTTCGACTAGCTCCAAGGCTTTGACAACCATCTCGACCGGGTTGCTGCCCTTCACTATGGCTACATCTGCCATGCTTGCAGTCAACGACCTCATACCTCTGAGGAAGCGATCTCGACATCGTCAAAAACTAACTCGCGGATAAATCCTTATCGGACAAATGCAGGTCCGTACTGTCCCGCAAGCTAATGGATTAGCTCTGATCTTGGCACAAAATGTCGATACAGGAAGACCATATCTCAAAAAACAGTGAACCTCCATTTGAGAGAAAGTCCAGAAATCCGTGATAGTGGGGTCGCCCGGATTTGAACCGGGGTCCCAAGCGCCCGAGGCTCGGAGCCTAGACCAAGCTAGCCGACGACCCCTCCTGGATGGTCGACGACCCCTCTAGGGCTATCAAGGAGGTCATCCTCTTCCTAAAGAGTTTGCGTTCCTCCATTTCTGTCACGTACTCAAAGCCTGCCTCGATCAGTTTCTTGGCTTCCTCTATGCTGCCGGCAACTTCGCAGACGTATTCTTCTCGTTGTGGGAACAGTGCCTGCCAGAGGTGGATGTACCGCATAGTGCTCTTTATACTCTTGTGCCCGAGGAACCTCATCACGTAGTAGACGTTGCCGTTTGTCTCGTGGCAAAGCATCGTTGCCTTCCAGTGGCGCAGCGTGTGGAAACGTATCTGGAGGACCCTTGGGTTTGCCTGCTTTCTTGCCGCTCTCTTCCGCTGTCTTCTAAACTGCTTGTCGAGGTAGTACTTGTTTTTGTAGACCCAGATTTTGTTGGATTCCGTTGTTCTAGGAAGGCTGTTCAGCATTGCCGCGAGCTTCATTGAGATTCTGACGACTCTTGGGTTGCTTCCTTTCTCGGGCGTGATCCTGACAGTGTTAGTCGTGAAGTCTATGTCGGTCCACTTGAGGGAGAAGATTTCTCCTCGTCTGGCAGCGGTCTCTTTCAAGGTTTGCAGAAAGGTTCCCATCTGTTTTGAGCAAGAGGCGATCAGACAGTCGATCTCAGCTTCGTTTGGGATGAATGGCAGTTTCTCCGGGACTTTGTATTTTGGTTTCAGCCATGTCAAGCCGTGCATTTCCAAGAAGGCTGAGTAGGCTTTGACTGCGTTATCCTTCCTAGACATGCTCCACGACTCTTGCAGGGCAATGGTTTTTTTGACTGATTCCGGATCGTTAAGGTCTGCGCCTCTTTTGGCAAGCACCCCTAAGACTTCAACGTATAGCCTTATCGTGTCTTCGGCTTTTCCCTGCTTCTTCAGGAACCAGAGGAAGTTGATCAGCACTTGACTTGAGGTCAGTTGTGGCTCCCGCGTCCTGCTTTTGGTGGCGTGTTTCTAGGACGACCAAGTTTTTCGCTCCGTCGGCGCATACTTGGTACTTTAAAGTATGAGGGCTCCCCTTTTTATCGTTTGAGGAGGTTTGTTCGCTGAAGCGGTA
>CAYRBK010000011.1:0-36571 GCA_964422605.1 uncultured Candidatus Bathyarchaeia archaeon
AAAATAGGTTTCATCGGCTCTGGAGGCATAGCGAGATACCACATGGAAAGACTCGCGAAAATGCCAGATGTCCAGATAGCCGCGACATGCGATGTTGTTGAGGAAAGGGCGAAGGAAGCGGCAAACCTTTATCGCGCCAAGGCTTACACGGATTTCCACGAGATGCTTGACCGAGAAGACTTGGGCGCTGTGTGGGTTGCGATACCGCCTTTCGCTCACACCGACGAAGTGTCCTACGCGGCTAAAAAAGGCGTGCATGTCTTCATCGAAAAGCCCATTGCCCTCACCATGGAGAAAGCCCGAGAGATGCAGAGGGACACTGAGAAAGCCAAGATAAAAACTTGGGTCGGGTACCATTGGAGACAAAGCCAAGCAATTAGAAGAGCCAAGGCTCTGTTGGAACAGGAAGGAGGACCTATAGGAATGGTTGCTGGCTATTTCTGGAGCGGGATACCGGGTGGACCGGATCATTGGTGGAGGAGAAAGGAGCTGAGTGGAGGTCAAGTGATTGAGCAGAGCACCCACATCTTCGATCTGTGCAGGTTCCTCGTCGGCGAGGTTGACAGAGTCTATGCCGAGTTTGCCACTTTGCTGAATGCTGACAAACCCAACTTCACCGTGGAAGATGTCTCAGTTGTTACTCTCCGCTTCAGGAACGGCGCAATCGGCTTTGTTACGAGCACTTCAGGCGCGAAGCCGAAAGGCGGGTTTGCTGGACTGAGGCTGCTTGCGAGAAACCTTCAGCTTAACGCTGAAGGTACAGCAGTAGTGCATGTATTCAAGGATAAGGAAAGCATGGATCTGGTATCCGAGAATGATCCCTACTTCGATGAGAACAGAAAGTCTGTCGATGCCATAGCCAAGGACTTGCCGACCGAGGTCCCGATATCAGAAGGCGTGAAGAGCCTCGAACTTTCTGTGGCTGCAGTTAAGTCTGCGGAATCCGGAAGGGTCATGAAGCTCCCACTTTAGCCCGATGGATCAACAGACTCTCATTCTTCCTTTCTTCTTTCGATTATGGATAGGTTTTTTAGGAAGACTAAGCCAATGGGTTAGGGTTCGAAGATGGGTAAGACTATTTCTGAGAAGATCTTCAGCCAGGTCTCTGGGAAGGACGCGTACGCAGGAGATCTCGTCATAGCCAATGTTGACGGCGCCATGACCCATGACGGGAACGCTCTTCTGGCTTTGGAGGCCTTTGAAGAGATGGGTGGAATGAAGCTTTGGAACCCCTCCCGAACGGCCTTCGTGATCGACCATGTTTCTCCCAGCGCTACCGAAGCCTTCTCCAGCGTTCATAAGAGGATGAGAGAGTTCGCCCTCAAGCATGGCGCCAACTTCTACGAAGTCGGCTCAGGCATATGCCACCAGTTGATGATTGAGTCTGGGCTCGCGTATCCGGGAAGCCTCGTCGTCGGGTCAGACTCCCACACCTGCACCTACGGAGCTGTTGGAGCGTTCGCCACAGGCATAGGCTCAACCGAGATGGCAGCAGTATTCCTTTCAGGGAAGCTCTGGTTCAAGGTTCCCGAGACCATGGAAGTTGGCATAACAGGCAAGTTGCGACCTATGGTCTTGCCCAAAGACGTGGTTCTGAAGGTCATTGGTACCGTGAAGGCTGACGGGGCGAGCTACAAGGCACTAGAGTTTAGGGGTTCGACGGTTGAGGCAATGGATGTTGATGGACGATTGACCCTCTGCAACATGGCAGTTGAGATGGGTGCCAAAACTGGCATAATCGAACCTGACGAAAAGATCTATAGATACCTAGCTGCCCTTGGACACAGGCTTAGAAAAGGCTTCAAGAGCGATGAGGATGCCGCACTTTCCGGGCAGTTGAGCCTAGACGTTTCAGACCTTGAACCACAGGTTGCTTGCCCACATACAGTTGACAACATTCGGTCGGTAACTGAGGTCGAGGGAAAAGAAGTCAACCAAATCTTCATAGGGTCTTGCACAAACGGACGGCTAAGCGACCTTCGTGTAGCAGCGGGTATTCTGAAAGGGAAAAAGGTGAAGAAGGGAGTCCGCGTGATCGTCGCTCCCGCCTCTCGAGAAATCTACGTAGGAGCATTGAGAGAAGGCTTGATAGAAGCCTTCGTCAATGCTGGCTGTGTCGTCTGCAGCCCAGGATGTGGACCCTGCGCCGGCGCCCATCAAGGAATCCTAGGTCCCAGTGAAGTATGTGTGTCCACGTCTAACCGCAACTTCAAAGGAAGGATGGGAAGTACGGACGCTGAGATCTACTTGGCATCACCGGCAACCGCTGCAGCTACAGCGATTGAGGGGAAAATAACTGATCCGAGAAGAGTTTTGGAGGAGGCGTAGGGCAATGCAGATATGTGGCAAAGTTTGGAAGTTCGGCGACGACGTCAATACGGATCTCATAATCGCAGGAAAATATAAGCTGAGCATAACCAGTTTGGACGAGCTTTCAAAACACGCGATGGAAGCCATCATGCCCGGCTTTGCGGAGAAGGTGAAGAAAGGCGACTTGATTGTGGCTGGCGGAAATTTCGGTTGCGGATCAAGCCGCGAACAGGCTCCTCTGGTTCTAAAACATCTCGGCATAGCCGCAATCATAGCCAAATCCTTTGCCCGCATCTTCTACCGGAACGCCATGAACGTCGGGTTGCCGCCTGTTGAATGCTCAGATGTGGAAAGTATTGAAGCAGGAGACATTCTGGAAGTCGACATGACAAAGGGATATGTGAAGAACCTGTCAAGGGGCACGCTTCACTCCGTCAAGCCTGTGCCGCCGGAGCTCTGGGAGATTCTATCCGAAGGCGGACTAGTCAGCTACGTGAAAAAGCACGGTAAACTGCCTTGGGAGGCAGTCTGATTCTCCCTTCTCACAGATCCACGCACCAAATGAAAATATGAGGACATAAGCTCCACATGATACGCAGCGACCCTCATGGTTCCTAGAGACTCTCAAGACAGAATGTTAACCGTTGCAGATGTCTGACACAAAGCTTGGTTGGAAATAGCGAACATAAGAGGGTTCATCTCCACAGAAACTTTTTCTAGAGAGACCGACCATATGTAGACTATATGTGATTCGGGGCGGGTTTGAAATGCCGTATGAGTTGTCTCCCCAAGACCTTAGGAAAGAATGCGATCCTACTCTGATGCGTTGCGAAAGTACAGAGGATCTCGCGCCGCTTGAGGGGATTATCGGTCAAGAGAGGGCTGTAAGGGCTCTCAAGTTCGGCCTAGACATAAAGGAACAAGGCTTCAACATCTACGTGGCCGGCTACGCTGGGACAGGTAGAACGACTGCCGTAAAAGACTTCTTGGTGGAACTGGCTAAGACCAGGCCGGTGCCTGACGACTGGTGTTATGTACACAACTTCGCCAACTCGTATGAGCCCAAGGCTTTGAGGCTGCCTCCGGGTCAAGCGAAGGTTTTCCAGAAGGATATGTCAGACCTCCTTGGTGAGGTGCGGAGAGAGCTTCCGAGAGCCTTCGAAAGCGAAGACTACGCTGCCAAAAGGGAGGCCACCGTTAGAACCGTCGAAGAGGACAGAGAGAGACTCTTCGCCCAGCTCAGCAAGAGGGCGCAAGAAGAAGGTTTCCTCCTCCAGAGCAGTCCTATCGGTCTACTAACAATCCCAGTGGTCAAGGGACGTCCTCTAAGCGAGAAGGAGTTTCTGTCCCTAAGTCTCGAAAACCGTGAGGAGATTCAGAAAAGGAGAGAAAAGCTAAATGCGGATCTGAGGTCCGCAATGAGGCAGCTTAAGGGCATGGAAAGAAAGACGAGCGAAGAACTAAGAAACCTGAACCGTGAGGTTGCTCTATTTGCTGTCGGTTACCTTGTGAATGATCTGAAGGAGAAGTACAAGGATTTCCCCGAGGTTGTAGCCCATCTGGACGCCGTACAGAACGACATTTTGGAGAACCTTGACCAGTTCACGGGTGAGCCAAAGGCACCGCCGCAGACGCCTTTCCTCATGGCTGAGGAGGTTCCCTTCAGGAAATACGAGGTGAACGTCATAGTGGACAACTCGGACCTCAAAGGCGCGCCTGTCATTGTCGAGCAGAATTCCACGTACCAGAATCTTTTTGGACGGATTGAGAAGGAAGCCAGGTTTGGGGTTCTTTCAACCGACTTCACTATGATCCGTGGAGGCTCCTTGCACAAAGCCAATGGCGGATACCTAGTGCTTCCAGGTGAGCAGGTGCTTCTGAACATGTTTTCTTGGGACGGTTTGAAGAGAGCTCTGACGAACCAGCAGATTGTCATCGAAGAGGCGGGAGAACGGTTAGGCTTCATCACGACGAAAGGCTTGAAGCCGGCAGCCATCCCCTTGAGCATCAAGGTGGTCATGATAGGGAATCCGCTCCTCTACCAGTTATTGTACACGTTGGACTTGGAGTTCAAGGAACTCTTTAAGGTGAAGGCGGATTTCGACACGACCATGGCTAGGACAGAAGAGAACATGCGCAGATACGCGTCTTTCATCTGCACCTTCTGCCGGAAAGAGAAACTGCGACACCTAGAAGCTCCAGCCGTCGCCAAGACAATAGAATATGGCGCCAGAATGGCCGAGGATAAAGAGAAGCTCTCAACAAGATTCGCCGAGATCGCGGATATCATCCGAGAGGCAAATTTCTACGCGGCTCAAGACAACTCTGAATACGTGAAAGCCAGCCATATCAAGAAAGCTATTGAAGAGAAAATATACCGTTCCAACCTGATTCAGGAGAAGATTCAAGAGATGATTGAACGTGGCGTCCTCCTCATCGACACTGAAGGCGAGGCCGTTGGCCAGGTGAACGGACTCTCAGTAATGAGCCTCGGAGACTTCACGTTTGGGCGACCTTCCCGAGTGACCGCCAGCATAGGGATAGGCCGCGAAGGCGTCCTCGACATTGAGCGTGAGGCAAAGTTAGGAGGCCCAATTCATACAAAAGGTGTTCTGATACTCAGCGGCTACATGTCCGAAAAGTACGCTCAAGACAAGCCTCTCAGCCTTTCGGCACGACTCGTGTTCGAGCAGAGTTACAGCGGCGTGGAGGGTGACAGCGCCTCAAGCACAGAGCTCTACGCCATTCTCTCAGCTCTTTCAGGGTTTCCGATCAGGCAGAGCATCGCGGTCACAGGCTCGGTGAACCAGAAAGGCGAGGTCCAAGCTATTGGAGGCGTGAACGAGAAGGTCGAAGGCTTCTACGAGGTCTGTAAGGCTAAGGGCTTTACCGGCGAGCAAGGTGTCGTCATCCCGGAAAGCAACATGCAGAACCTGATGCTCAAAGAGGAAGTGGTAGACGCGGTGAAGGTGGGCAAGTTCCACATATACCCTGTCAAGACCGTTGACGAAGGGATCGAAATTCTCACAGAAGTGAAAGCTGGAGAGAGACGCGCCGATGGCACATTTGAGGAAGAAACCGTCAACCACAAGGTGGATCAGCGTCTGAGGGAGATCGCTGAGAGGTTGAGGGAATTCCCAGAAGTAGTTGTAGAGAAGAAGAGAGTGGATTGACGACTTGGCGTATCGCGCGAGGTTGCGCGTAGAGTACTCTGCGGATTTCTTGTATCAGGGGGAGCTACCAAGAGTTGATTGATATACAAAGATTTGCTGACGAGTGGGGTCCCGAGAAGATCCTACAAGTCTACGATCAACAGACGCGGATGAGAGGAATCTTAGTGATCGACAACACAGCGTTGGGTCCAGGAAAGGGCGGGATAAGGATGACGCCGACACTGGACATCGAGGAAGTCCTGAGGCTTGCTAGAACCATGACGTGGAAGTGCGCCCTGGCGGAGCTGCCCTTTGGCGGGGCGAAGTCCGGCATAGTAGCCGATCCGAAAAAAATCCCAAAAGAGGAGAAAACTAGACTCATCTCGGCCTTCGCAGTTGCACTGAAACCTCTTTCCCCAAGCCAGTACATTGCAGCCCCAGACATCAACACCGGAGAAGAAGAGATGGCTGCCTACACGATTGCGAACGGTTCCTTGAGGTCCTGCACTGGGAAGCCGAAGGATATGTGCGTCAGACCGGGCGAAGAGTGCGGCATTCCTCACGAGTATGGGTCAACAGGGTACGGTGTGTTCCATGCGGCCAAGGTAGCAGCTGAATGTGTGGGCATTGACTTGAGAAAGGCAACCGTGGCTATTGATGGCTTTGGCAATGTCGGGTCATCCTTAGCAAAGTATCTCGATGAGTTCGGAGCGAAGATTGTGGCAGTAAGCGATAGCAGAGGTTGCGCCTATAACTCGAATGGATTAGACTATGAGGAGCTGAGGAAGATAAAGGAAGAAAAGCGGTCTGTGACCACCTATAAGCCCAGCAAGATTCTGAGCTACAAAGGGCTTTTCGAGCTTCCTGTTGATGTCCTTGTTCCTGCTTCGGTTCCAGACGTGATCAATGATAAGAATGCGGATAGAGTCAAAGCGAAGGTGGTAGTGGAAGCCGCTAATATTCCAATCACTCCCGAAAACGAAAGGCGGCTCCACGAAAGAGGAATACTGGTGGTGCCCGACATCATTGCGAATGCGGGCGGAGTAATATCATCCTACGCTGAGTATATGGGTGAAAACCCGCCTCGCATGTTTGAGATGGTTGAAAAGAAGATTGTCAGAAACACGAGCCTCGTCATAAAGGAATCCCAGGAAGAAAAGACCTCGCTCCGCGAAGCTGCGGTAAGAATCGCGAAAAGGAGGGTCAAGGAAGCCATGGAAAGTAGAGGGAAATGAGGTCTCAAGCTATGTATGAGAGGAATCCTTCCGTAATCAGGCCGCATCTCTCGCATCTTCGGTACCTTTTGCCATTCTGAATTGAAAGCCCTAGTTCAATCCAGAGGTGCCTGCAGTTCCTCTTGCCCAAGGCCGTTGGCTTCTGCCTCATAGAAGTGAACTTGCGTGAAGGGGATATTACTCGGTTATGAACCAAGCGTCTGGACGCGGCTTACGTCCCGGGGACTTTCAGCGGACCCGTATACCGGTTACATGCCATGTCTCCTAGGCAATTCGTAAGGGCACGACCAGCGGCTTGGCTCCACCTTGCTCGGCAAAGGCCTTAGAAGGATCGCTTCCTCTGTTTTCGGTGCCCAGCCAGCAACCTCACGAGCAACAATGGATTCAGCTCAAGTGGCTTCATGAGCTTTCTCGTCTTCTGGCTCGCAGTGGATCGTCACCTGTTCGATGCTTGCATCACTCATCTTGATTTTCTCCTCCATTTGGGTGGCAATCCTGTGAGCTTCAACCAGACTCGTCGAACCATCTACCGTGCAATGCAAGGTTATACTGTACTTACCGTCTCTAGTCAGGATCTGAGCCTCATGAGCGGACCGTACGCTGGGGAACCCCCGAGCAATCTGGGCTATCTGACTCCGTATTCTGCCCAGCTCCTGCGTATCGTAGTGAGCTGGTTCCGGGAGTTCAGTTGTCGGTTCAAGATGGCTTACAATCTCCGAGGCGTTCTTCAGAGCCGCCTTGATGCGTTCCTCTAGACTATTGGCGATGTCATGAGCGGCCTTCACGGAGATTCCGGGATCGAGCTCAATGTGATAAGAGATTGAAAGCTCGCCGCCCACCGTCTTAACTACTATCCTGTGCACGCCTCTGATCTCAGGAATCTCTGAGGCGATTGCTCTGATCACGGTTAACGGATCCTCGTGGCTGTGAGGCTCAGTATGTATCAACACATCGGAATTGGGGAACACTTTTGCTATCTGATCCTCTATTTTCGAGGCGACTTGATGCGCCTGATTAAGTGGCACATGCCCGTCAATCTCCACGTGGGCGTCAACAAATAACCTTATTCCGGCCCTCCTTACCCTGATATGATGGCATCCTTCAACATTCTCGACACTGAGGATTTGCCTTCTTAACTGTTCCACGGCTCCTCTAGGAGCCGTGTCCATGAGCACCGAGGTCGAGTTCCTGACCATGTTCAAACTCGAGTAGAGTACAAAGACGACGATTCCCAACGCGGCAATGGAGTCCGCATACCAGAATCCGAATCCGTAAAGCGCCAACCCAAGGATCACGACTACCGCTATGAGTAAGTCATTCAAGAAATGCAAGGCGCCCGCCTCCATCGCTTCGCTTCCACGAACATTGGAATGCGACTTGAGGCTGACGTAGGCGAAAGAGTCGATGAGGATTGACACGAAGTTTGTTCCCACCGCTACCCAAAAAAGCCCAATGTAAGATTCGCCGGAGGTCAACCTCAAGAATGCGTTGTAGGTGACCCAGAAACACACTACAACGAGCAGAAGCATCTCACCTACTGCTGCAGCAGACTCGACCTTCTCATGCCCATACATGTGAACCTCATCGGGCGGTTTGCTGCTTTCCCTAACGGCGAGGAAAGTAATGACAGCTGCCACGAAATCCATCACCGTGTTAAACGCGCTTGAGGCAAGCCCCAAACTGCCGGAAACCAGTCCACCCATGACCTCTATAGTAGCGAGTAAGGCACCTGCAAGGATTCCTTTTCTAGCAGCGGATTCTTCTCCCCTGAGTTGTAGGTTTGACATTTTCGGCGGGCATGTTGAGACTGATTGGGACGGCGCTCTTAAGGATTTCGAACATATGAAGCCAGCTAGGCGGACACCAAGTCAATCGTCCTTGGATATTCGTTCACGCCGAGGGACGGGCTTTCCTTCTCTCGAAGGTAATCTTTAAACGCTAAGTCATTCCTAATAGTAGGTGGACCATGATGGAGAGATTTCTGCCCATACTTAGCACTGTTCAGACACGGTTAGGAGAGATTCTAACCAGAAACGAAGGGTACATGCTTTCCTGGGATGTCATGAAAATCGTAGGCATAGGTGAAGACTTGGTTGAACTGGCTCGGGATGTTTACCCGCAGCTGATCAGAGTCGAACATAGGATACTATATGTTTCCCTTAGAGAAGCGGGGTTGGGCATCAGACAACGAGCAGTAACTGTTCAGAAAAGACGGCTGGAAGAAGAGGACAAGGAATACTTCAGAAGCGTGCATGAAGTCCTCCGAAACATCTGCAGCAAGATTGAGACTGGTGAGTACTACCAAGCGCTACTCGCCGTGGCTGCCCAGAGAGAGAAGGAAGTCTACGATCTGAATTCCTGACACTACGTGACGACTGAAGGAAAGACCTGGGGTCCAGCTTTTCCATGGGCTGGAGATTGGTTGCCCAAAAACGCTTAGTTTAATATACACAACGCAGAATGAGCTGAAAGGGAAGACCTATGAAGCCGCGTCAATACTGGGGAGAGATCAAGGACCCGATCTATGGTTACATCTACATTACAGAGGCGGAGAAACGGATCATCGACTCCTTCCCCTTTCAAAGGCTACGGAGGATCAGACAGTTAGCCGGGGCAGAGTATGTCTATCCGGGCGCCAACCACACAAGGTTTGAACACTCTCTCGGCGTCATGTACTTGTCTAGGCGTCTAATGGGTAACCCTCACTTGTCTCAAATCCTGCCAGAAGACGAGGCTCAGATGACGAGAATAGCCGCCTTACTTCACGATGTCGGACACGGCCCTTTCTCCCACGTGTTCGAACATATTCTCGTCAAGTTCCTAGGCAAAACCCACGAGGACCTTACATCGTGGATAATTTCTGCTTCAGAATTGGGCGACATCCTCAAAGCCCTCGGATACGATGCTAAGACCGTAGGCAAGCTTGCTGTAGGCGCCCTGAACGAGCCAAAAATGGCGTATAGGGATCAGATAGTCCGAAGCGCGATCGATGTTGACAAGCTAGACTTCGTGGTCCGAGACACCTACCATACCGGGGCAGAATACGGGTTCGTCGACGTTTCCCGTCTCATAGACACACTAGACATCCTAGACGGCAACTTGGCTGTGGATATGGGCGCTCTCTCCGCGCTGGAATCCTTCATTCTGGCCCGCATTGAATCCTTCAAGAGCATATACTTCCACAGGGTTGGAAGGGCAGTTCAGATAATGCTGGCTGCTGCTATGGAGAAGGCAAAGGATGACCTGGGCCTCGCAGACTTCGGGTCACCTGAGGAATATCTGGCCCTAGATGACTACACTTTATGGTCAAAACTGAAGGAATGCGAGAAATCCAGAGGCATAATCCAGAGACTTGAAAGGCGGAAGCTGATCAAGTGCGCCTATGATCCTCCGCCCTTCTACATCAAGGACAAAATAGTCCCAAGCATCTTCAACGTCGAAGGAATCAGAAGCCGGATAAGGGATCAGATCGCAGAAGAAGCCAAGATAGACCCCGAGACGGTGATAATCGACGTTCCAACCTTACCTTCAGTGCCTTACCATCACGCCTTCCCAATGGAGCCTATGGAGATACCTGTCTTTAGCAGAACCCGAGATGGAAGAAAGGCTCAATGCCGACTAAGCGAAGTTTCGGGGATTTTCGATGTACTCAAAGGCTTCATGAACATTCTGAGGGTTTACACTGAGGAAGAGCACCTCAGCAAGGTTCAAGTGGCCTCAGAAAAACTCTTCGGAGACCTGCCATTCACAATGAGAATCTCATACTGACCAATCCAGCAGCCGCGATCTGAGATAGGAGGAGTGTGAAGCTTTGGAGGTCCAGCTTAAGGGTCGTCCAATCGTCTCAGGGCTGAGTCGAGGCAGTGCGCTTGTTTCCAAGAAGCCCTTAGGCTTTCTGGGAGGTGTAGATCCTGAGACCGGAACAGTGACCGAGAAGAACCATGACCTTCAAGGCACAAGCGTCAGAGAAACCATATTGTGCTTTCCGCATGGTCACGGATCCACAGTTGGGAGCTACATCCTGTATTCTCTAGCGCGAAAGGGCGTGGGGCCAAAAGCAATTGTCAACGATGTTGCAGACCCGGTTGTTGTTGTGGGCGCGGTGATAGCGGAGATTCCGATGGTCGACAAGATTGACCTTAGCCAGATAGAAACCGGAGACATCGTGGAAGTCAACGGTGAAACAGGAATTGTGAAGGTCGTGAAGGGGGAAGAGCTTTGCACCTAACCCGCGAAGAAGAAGGAATCTACGATGGCGAGCAAGGCTGGGCCTACCAGACAGCTATGAGGATGCTCGTCAAGCTAGGCGACCTCTTCGGCGCAACTCGTCTGATACGCATCGAATCCTCCCACATCTCCGGGGTCTCCTACAAGACAATTGGCGATGCGCCTGTCGAGTTCCTGGAAGCCCTGATACAAGCCGGAGCGAAGTCGAAGGTCGCCGCAACCGCCAATCCAGCAGGCTTCGACTATGGGCATCTAGCCGAAATGGCGGCTATGCCGGGAATCCAGGATAGACAGCTCAAGATAATTGACCTTTATGAAAGAATGGGCGTCAACCCCGTTCTCACCTGCACTCCTTACTATGTAAGGAAACCGAGGCGAGCCTCGCACCTTGCGTGGGCTGAATCTTCAGCGGTAACGTACGCCAACTCTCTCTTAGGCTCGTGGACGAACCGCGAAGGAGCCCCCAGCGCACTCGCGGCGGCACTGATTGGGAAGACTCCGGACTGCGGGATGCATAGACCTGAGAATCGGCAGGCAAACATTTTCATCAAAGTCAAAACCAATCCTGCAAATGAAGCCGAATTCGGAGCGCTGGGAATATACCTGGGCAAAATGCTGAAAGACAAGGTCCCCGTGATTGAAGGGCTAGGCTATCCCAAAGAAACAGACTTGAAACAGCTGGGAGCTGCAATGGCTTCAAGCGGTATGACATCCATCTTCTACCCAAATCAATCTTGCGCGAAACAGTCTGGAAGATTGGAGAGCATAACTGTTGAAAGAAAAGAGTTGAAGGAAGCCTCAGAAAGCCTCTCAACGACCCGTGAAGAACCAGACATGGTCTTCGTCGGATGCCCGCACTGCTCATTCAACGAACTCAAGCAGATAGCCCAGAACATCAAGGGGAAAAAGGTTGGAGAAGGCCTCCGATTCTGGGTCTGTACATCGCGGCATGTGAGGGAAAGAGCCAAGCCCTATGTCGACGTAATAGAGCATGCAGGCGGAGTCGTCATCTCGGATACTTGTGCTGTGGTCACGTGGCTAAAGGAACTCGGAGTGGACACGTTGATGACGAACTCAGCAAAAACAGCCTACTATGCGCCCACCCTGAACGGAGTTGGAGTGACGTTTGCTTCATTAACCAGATGTATCAAAGCAGTATGCCGTGAATGAGACGGCCCTTCACCTCTGGATTTGCGGATAAATATACTTATATATTTGCGTACCGATCTAGAATATGCGGTGATTATGTGAGCGAAGTCACCTCGATCAGGGTATCAAGAAGCACACTTGAGATGCTGGAGAGACTACGAGATACCCTCAAGGCGGGAAGCCTCGACGAGGCGATACAAGCTCTTGCCATGCGGCAACGCAAGGCAGTGATCGACGAAGTCTTCGGCCTGGATAAAGGTCGGGTAGAGCCTTTCACCGAGGAGGACCGGGGTGAAGATCGTAGTTGACACCTACGCGTGGATCGAGATCTTCATCGGAAGCCCGAAGGGAGACAGAGCCCGAAAGATTCTTGCCGAGACTCGGGAAGTCTATACTCCTGATGTAGTTCTGGCGGAGGTTGCCCGCAAGTACTTTAGGGAGCGAATAGAGCAAGAGGTGATCTTTGAACGCCTCAATAAGATCTCTGAAGCTTCAAGCGTAGTTCCAATCGATCCGGAGGTCGCCGTGGAGGCTGCTAGATGTTATGAGGAGCTTTCTGAGAAGGCAAGGAAGGGCGGGGTCAGAGCTCCTAGCCTCTTTGATGCCATAGTGCTGGGGGTTGCCAGAGTGTTGAAGGCTAAGGTGGTCACAGGTGACGAGCACCTCAAAGGACTGCCCCAGACTTTCTGGCTAGACTAATTGACTGCCCGGGCGACTCTCTAGGAATATACTCTCTGATTGCTGGCTTTGCAGTTCCTAACGGTGACTGCTTCTTGGGACTATGCCCGTCTTCCCGATGATTCGTGCGGCTCTCTTGGTTACAGGCACCTTTGCCTTTTCGAATTTCTCTTTGGCGACTGCTAACGGTCGGGTGGCGTCGATGCCCATTTTTGTTGTTAAGCCTTGTTCTTGGTCGCCTGAGGGGTCCAATGTTGAGCCCCGTGCTTTGGGGATTATGATGAGGTCTTCGTCTGCTTGGAAACGTAGTGCCATCGCCCATTCAACCTCTTCAGGATTGAAAACATCGATGTCCGAGTCGACGACTACGGCGTGTTTCAGGCTTGGATGAGCAGCAAAGGCGGCTAGCAAGGCGTTCTTCGCGTCGCCGTCCGTTTGTTTGTCAATGGAGACTACTGCGTGAAGCCAGCCGCAGCCGCCGCTCGAGAGGTTTACCGCCTTGACTTGGGGTACGACCTTGGAGACGGCTTCATAGATCGATGCTTCCCGAGAGATACCCATCAATAGCCTGTGCTCCAGTCCACCTGGCAAAAGTGCTTGGTAGATGTAATCATTCCGGTGCATGATGTTGACCACTTCGACAACCGGCTGCATTCTTTGTATGTCATAGGTTCCGGTTATGTCGACAAGGGGTCCTTCCATCACTTCTTCCTTGAAGGATATTCTTCCCTCAAGCACCAGCTCGGCTTCCGCAGGTACGTAAACGTCCACCTTTTCGCATCTCACAATCTGTAGAGCGCCGTTGAGCAACGTGTTCGCGACTCCATATTCGCTGACGCCGAATGGAGGCGAAGAGGCGGCAGCCAGCGAGACGGCGGGATGGACGCCTACTGCAATAGCGACGTCCAAGTCTCTCTTCTCCTCTTTAGCCATGCTCCACAGCCTGAAAAGATGCCTCGGGACAAGCCTGATTGCTAGATGCCTATTGTCTAGGACTAGGAGGCGATGCGTAGATACGTTCTCGATGCTCCCGTCGCCGCTTCTGGCTGAGATCACAGCGGATGTTAGGTAGACTCCAGCATCTCTTTCGAAATGGGTCAAGACGGGTATCTTGGACAATCTGGGCTCTTCTTGGACCTCCTTCACCGGTCCATCGCTAACGGTTTTTGGCAGGATTGGGTGTGAGAGCGCGTTGAGGAGCTTTCCATATAGTCTTTCAGGACGCGTGTCTAGGGCTGCGCAGATTCTGTTGCGCGTGCCACATATGTTTCCGACGATTTTTGTGTCATAGCCTTCAACATTCTCAAAAAAGACGATTGGGCCGTCTTGAAGGGCTTTGAGAACCGAGGATACCTCGAACCTCGGTGAGATTCTGTCTGTTACGTGCGTTACTTCAAATTGGTCTTCCATCTTCTTGAGAAAGGCTCTAAGGCTCATCTCAAGCCCCCATCTTCTGCAAAGTTTTTTCAAGAAGCGCTAGAAACGCGCGGCCTGCTTCTCTTTCATTCATGCTTCTAACAAAAACTGAAACCAAGACCATCTTCTTCATGCTTCCCGCGAGCCGTTCTGCCAGAAGCCGAGCGAGGTTTGTGTTCCGTTCGCCTAGAAGCGTCGAGGATAGGGCCGGACCGATCATGCCGGGCTGCTGGGGTAAAGCGACAGCCAAAGTCCCGAGGCTTTCCTCTCCTTCGCTTAGGAACACAATACAGCTATTCTTCATGTCGAGAAGCACTGCGGAAAGAGCACGGTTCTCTTCTACCGTTTCTTCACGTACGATCTTTGTCTGAGACACGTGGAATCCTCTTCCTTTACTGCTCACAAAGTTGGCTTAAAGGTATCTGTTGCCTGCGAAGAGAAGCGCCAATCGCGGCGGCTGAGATGCCAAATCCGAAGGGACACTGTGGAGGAAGATACGGTGCAGAAAGGAGACTAAAGGTTGCGGTAGCATTAGGATAGGGCTTCTTAAGCCCGAGACAGGAGTTCCTTGAGTTCGGTTCCGTTCTTCTTCCACCAGTTGTACAAGACGCTTACGTCTGTGCCTATGCTGAAGTGGCGTACGCCCAGTTCAACGTATCTCTTGGCAGCTTCAGGGTTACCTATCTCCGCCCGTGGTGCCACATCCAGATTCAATGCAGTCTTTATCGTCTTGAGCTCCGCCTCCCTCACCTTGGGATGTTGAGTCTCTCCGGGCAAGCCTATGCTGACGGAGTAGTCGGATGGTCCGAACTGCACCATGTCCACACCTTCCACCGAGAGAATCATCTCCAGGTTGTCGACGGCGAATTTCTTTTCTATCATCAAAGCTACAACCGCATCTTCACACATCTTGACAACATCTGCTGCTGAGGCTGTGGCTGAAACGTATCCGACTCTCCTGTCCATTCTGAAGCCGCTCAAGCCTTTTGGTTCAGCCCTCACAGCTCGGACAGCCTCCTCCGCGTCTTCCACAGTTCTGATGTCTGCAAAGAGCATGTTCTGGATGCCCGCTGCCAACGCTCTTCCGGCTATGTATATTTTCGGTTCCTGGTCTATCTTTATCATGGACGAAATATTAACCAGCTCAGCCGCCCTAGCCAAGTTATCAAGGTCATACAGGTCATAGGGAGCATACTCGCTCACGAACTCAACGTAGTCGTAGGCTTCCGTATATCCAATCAGCTCGACCAAACCTGGCCAAGCTGTGAGGACCCGAGTTCCAATCGTGGGTTCACCCTTCCTCATCAACTCTCTAATCCTGTTCTCTTTCAATCCCAGATCCTCCTCTGAAAAAGACATACTAAGATGTGCGCATATAAGACTTGCATGCACTTGGGGATGTGCGCCCGCTTGCTGGATGACGGTAGAAAGCATGTGGGAGTTACGTGGGCTCCGTCTACCACATTTCGTCAACGAGGCTCAAGGCGTCATCTTTTGACAGTGACCTCGGGTTCCTCTGGATGAGACGTTTGAACGAGAGGAGTCTGTCAGCAATCTTTGGCAGCGCTTCCATCGGTATCCCCAAATCTCTCAATCTTTTAGGCATCTGCAGCGTATCCATCAGTCTGAAGATAGCCTCTGAAATATTGAAGGTCAGTTCCTCGGGTTTCAGTTTTCCTGCCATCAGGTTCACGGCCTCAGCGATCTGAGGTAGCTTCTCAGAAATCGATGAAGCGCTAAACTGGAAGATATAGGGAAGAACTAAGCCACACGAAACTCCGTGGGTGACCTTGTAGCTCACAGCAAAGGTATAGGCTGCAGCGTGACCCAAACATACGCCGGCGTTCCCAAAGGCCATGCCTGCCAGTAAGGAGCCGAGGCTCATCCCATATCGGCTTTCAGGCTCACCGCTTCTGTATGCCTTGGGCAGATGTGTGAAGACAAGCCTAACGGCCTGTAGCGCCAAAGCGTCAGTGATAGGGTTGGAGTTGATGGACATGATCGCTTCCAAGGCGTGGCTCAGCGCGTCCAAGCCTGTTGAAGCCGTGAGACGCGGCGGCAGACTGTAGGTGAGGCTTGGGTCCACTATGGCTACGTGTCCAAACATGTAAGGGCTGACTATGGCTGTCTTCAACTCGTCCTCAGCAATCGTCACAACTGCCACGTTGGTAACCTCTGAGCCTGTGCCCGCTGTGGTTGGAAGGAGGATGCTTGGGATGCCAGGTTTCTTCACAAGGTCCACGCCGACATAGCTCCTCACTGGGCTAGGATTTGCTGCGGCCATGGCGGCGACTTTAGCCATGTCTAGAACGCTTCCGCCGCCAATCCCAACAACCATGTTGTACCTCTTTCTCCTGACAACCTCAGCAATCGTCTCGGCTACATCCAACACTGGCTCCGGTTCCACATTGCTGAAAAGATCCACATTGAGGCCTTCCTTCACTAGTGCTTCATCAATTCTCTCTGATACTCCCATCCTCTCAAGGTTTTGGTCGGTCACAAGCAGAGCCTCTTTTCCGCCTAAGGCTTTTGCTTCCAAACCAACGGTTCCAGCAGCCTTCACGCCAAAAAGAGTCTTTCTGGGCAGCTGGAAACCGTGGACCTTATCCATAGTCTGGTTCGGCTGCAATTTTCATGGCCTTCTGAAGGAAGTGATGGGTTATACATAGTAGGCTCTTGATATTTGAACGTTTAAACCTCGGCTTATGGTGGTAAATGCTCTTTGCCATCGATGCGAATGTTAATTACTGCTGGTCGACCATCTTTGACAGCTTTCTGCCCCTCCTCGAGACTGGACCTAAGCTGATCCGGCCTTTCCGCATCAAACCCGGAGCATCCAAAGGCTTCCGCGATGGCTGCGAAATCGGGGTTTAAGAGGTCAACGGATATGAACCTTTCCCCGTAAAGCTTCTCTTGGTGATGCTTTATTGTCCCCAGTGCCATGTCATTGAAGATGCAGACAAGTACTGGAGCGTCTTCCTGAACAGCTGTTGCGAGTTCGTGGAGACTCATGTAAAAGCCCCCATCGCCGCACAGTGCAACCACCAACCTTTCAGGGCTCGTGAGCTTGCAGGCTATGGCCGCTGGCAAGGCGTAGCCCATGGGTCCGAAGCTTCCAGACTGAATCCATGTGCACGGTTCGAAAATGTCAAGGAAGGTCGATGCCCAGAGCTTGTTGTTACCCGCATCCAGCGTGAAAACAGTCTCTCGGCCAAAGAACCTCCGAATCTCGGAGCAGACTCTCTGGGGCTTCAGAGGTGCCTTTTCAAAGATGGCTTCTGAAAACCAGTCTGATCTCCTCCAAGATTCCCTAGCTTCTTGCAGGAGAGCGAGCCATTCTTTTGACCTTCCCCTCGTGTTCTGCAAGGATTTGGCTTCTTCAAGCAACGCCTCCAGGACTTTGCCCGCGTCACCGACAATGCCGATCCTGGCTAGGTAATTCCTTCCAATGACCTTTGAGTCTATATCCACATGGATCAGAGCAGCGTTTGGGTTGAGATTGCTCCACTGCCTCGTGCTGAGGGAAGCGAAGCGGCAACCAACAGCCAGAACAACGTCGGCTCGGGCTAGAACCTTGTCATTGTAGCTCGCAGCGTGGATCCCCATTCTGCCGGCTGACAGAGGGTGGTCTTCGGGGAAGGAGCCTCTGCCATTGAAGGTTGTGGCCACAGGAATCTCTAGATATTCAGCCAAAGATCGAAGGGGCTTCCAAGCCCTTCCTGAATAGTGAACGCCGCCTCCAGCCACTATTAGCGGTCTAGAAGACTCCGCCAACAGCTTCGCGGCTTCTCTTATGGCGCTAGGCTCGCCTAACGGCCTAGGCGGAGGTTGGACTAGTGGCATTTCCTTGAGCCGTCTGAGGTCTTCTTGGCTCAATTGTTGGGTTTGGACGTCAAGGGGCAGGTCTAAATGTACAGGACCCGGTCTTCCCCAAGTTGCCATCTTGTAGGCTTCCCTGACTGTTTCCAGAGTTCTCTCGGGCTTCAAGAGGCGTGTGGACCACTTTGTCACCGGGCTGAAGATGGCTACATGATCAAGCTCCTGGAAAGCTCCCTTCCCAAGATGCGAGAGAGGCTGCTGACCTGTGAAGACTATGAGCGGAGTGCTGTCCGTCCACGCCGTGGCAATACCTGTCAACAGGTTCGTGGCGCCGGGTCCAGCTGTTCCGTCGCAGAATCCAGGCTTTCCCGTGAACTTGGCGTATGCGTCAGCCATGTAGGCCGCCATCTGCTCGTGCCTAACGAGAACATGCCTTATCAGAGAGGAGTACAAAGCATCGTAGAAAGGGCATGTTTGGGAGCCTGGTAGACCGAATACGAGCTCGGTGTCCAGTTTCTCTAGAACCTTCACGATTCCTTCAGCAACTCTGAGACTCATAGATCCTACTCCTCAAGGTCAACGGTAACTAGTATGACAGGTTCACTAGAAAAAGACAGCTATTACTCAAACAGGTAAGACAGAGAGGCGGGGCGTGAGAATCATGAGCTTGTGCGCAAAGGGGTTCGAGAATATATGGGACGATGACCACCAATGGCATGGGAGACTCTTGCCGTGAAGGATGAAGAGGCCCACAGAGCCCAGGAGATTCTTAGGATACTGCGAGCCCACTTTTCAGTTCCGCAGCCCTCAGACATTGTGAGGGACCCTTTCAAGGTTCTGGTTAGAACCATCATCAGCCAATCAACAGCCGAGGCAAACACGACAATGGCCTATGGAAACCTGTCCCAGAGACTGCCTGTAACTCCCAAAGCGTTAGCAGAGGCTGATGTGGCAGAGATTGAGGAAGCCTTGAGAGTGGCCGGCCTCTACCGGAACAAGTCCAAAGTCATCAAGCATGTTTCCAGCTTGATCATTGAGAGGTTTGGCGGTTCTCTCGACTTCGTATATTCTGCACCTCTAGACGAAGCGAGGGAAAAGCTGCTGAGCTTGCCCGGCGTCGGTCCCAAGACGGCCGACGTCGTCCTCCTCTCTTCTGCCAAGAAGCCAACATTGCCAGTAGACACTCACGTTGACAGAGTCTCAAAAAGGCTCGGCTTGGTTCTGTCACAGGCCGATCACGAGGAGACTCGGAGAGGTCTCCAAGCTCTGTATCAACCCGGGGAATACTTTGATGTTCACATGTTGCTCATAGCGTTGGGGCGAAGGTACTGTAAGGCCACAAAGCCCTATCACGCAGAGTGTCCCGTTGGGAAGTTGTGTCCATCGGCTGAGGCTTAGAAGTTCTCAAGGATCCAGCCGATCTCGTTTCCTTCCGAATCCAGTTTGATGCAGCCCACATGAATCCTGGAGACCGCCTGCTCCACCGGAGTGTAGACTTTCATGGTTCTCCTTTCATAGTCAATGTCGCGTATCGTCCCGATTCCCAAGACTTTCCTCTGTGCATCCTCCAGAGCCACGAGTAAACCTTCCTCTTCTCCCAGGTGAAGTCCAGTAACCCGTTTGCCAAATTCGGACTCGAGTCTCGCTATTTCTTCTTGGTTGAGGCTGTTTTCTCCCCCCAACAGCAAAAGGATGCAGTCCGGTGTTTCCTCGCAATACAGGACCCTTCCTCCAATCGTCTGTTCGATTCTGGTTCTTAGGCTAGATTCATTCTCGGTGTCCAGTCTCAAGTCTCCATCTATCTGAACCCAACTCAGCGGGAAGGATCGAAGCTTAGCCTGCCTCAGATATTTCTTGTACGCAGATTCGCGGAGGAGCTTCCTGGTTTCGCGGTCTCGTCTCTTGATGTCTCTGGGTGACTCTACAACGAAGACTCTGATGTTCGCCAGTTCACTTAGTATCGGAGCGAGCTCATCTCCACTCTGGATTGCGACAACAATGTCTGGAGCCGCTGCCTCCACCAAACGGATCTTGTAGCTGAGAGCACCCTCTCCTTCAACCCAGCCGTCAGTGTTGATGATCAAGAAGTTTTCGCCTTTCTGCAATGCCTCTTTTTTCACGCCTCTTAGCGCATCAAGTATCTCCCTGGTCTTCCTGCTTGGGCTTGTAACGCCTATGAATACCAAGCCTTCGGCATCTAGTCTGAAGAGATCAACACTCGGATTCTTGACCAAGCCGAGGCTAATGGCTCCCGGAGGCCCTATCTCAGACTGGCCTGGGTCGCCGTCGATGAGGGCAACCTTGTATCTGGAGTTCAAAGCCAAGTTGGCAAGGTAAGTGGAAAAACTTGTCTTCCCGGAGTCTACTCCGCCCATCACGAGAATGGTTTTGCTCCCCTTTTGAGCCAGAATCTCGCTGGCAGCCTCTCTCCAAGAAGGCGGGATCGAGCTCCCCTCAACCTCCGCATACGAGGCAGAATCACCTAAGACCAGTTCGATCTTGGAGCCTTGCAGGGCTTCGAAGGGCATGCGCTTTCCCTTTCGAACCACGATTTCCTTTCCAGCCTCCACTAGAGCCCCTAGAACCGATGTTTTCCCGGAAAGTATGTGAACCCGTGCCGGACCGTCAACGAGCAGTGTCTTCTCTTTCTCAAGTGTCAATACCATGAGACCTACCCTCTGGGCTGCGTGGCGCGGTTCTTTCTGGCTATGTTCAAGGCTGAATCCGCATCGCTCATCTTCTTTCTGAAGCCTTTTCCTCTAAGAGTACTTGTGCCAGCTTCGGTGACCGTCTCTATGCTCACATTCTGTGGCAGGACGCGGTTTAACCGCCCCCTTATCTCTTCAGCCAGCTCGGGGACTCCTTTCCCGATCTTGATTCTCTGATCCTTGGCTGGATTCCGCTTCAGCGCCGTCAGAATTGTGTCGATTGCCATTTCGAGCGTAAGCCCTTCATCTTTCTTGAGGATACTGCCGTCGCCGAGAACCGCGATGCCGAAAGTCTTCCCAGGATCCACACCAATCGTCAACTCGCCGTAAGCTTCTTTGCTTTGGATTATGCGCACCGCCTCGTCTATCGTTCCAGATGGCTCAGCCTCAGCATCGTAGACCAGAACAGTCGGGTGACCTACTGATTTTTTCTCCTTATCGGTTGTTATGACCACTTTTATTGATGGCGGGATGGGTTCGCCCGGGATCAGGCTTATGAAAGGCAACGTTCTCTGTTTGAGCTCGTTTACGAGCCTATAGTAAGCCTTTCCGGAGACGGTGCTTACCGCGATCTTTGATTTCATGAGACTCCACTTAGCACTAGCTACAGAGGCAAGATTAAAATTTAAGCGTTACATTCGCTCCTTTGGCGATGTGAAGGTATTGACCCGCTGGATACCGACAGGATGCGTCTCCCTTGACAGAGCCCTTGAAGGTGGTCTCAAGCTGGGCGGAATGGCTCTCCTCTATGGCGAGGCTGAGACAGGAAAGACCACCTTAGCCATGCAGTGCGCTGTGAACTCTGCTCGTGTGGGCTATAAGACGCTGTACGTGGATTCCGACGGCACCTTCTCACCTGAGAGGCTGTACCAGATCACACCAAAAGACTTCGAAGAGGTCTCCGACTCCATCATACTTACCAGGCCATCAACTTTGAAGGAGCAAGCCGAGACTGTGGATAGTCTCGAAAGGTACATCGGCGGCAGGTTCGGCTTGATCGTTCTGGATACTGTCACATCTCTCTACCGCTTAGAGCTTGATGGCAAGAAAGAGACTTTCAACCTGAACCGCGAGTTGAACCGCCAAGTTGCAGCCCTAGCCCAGGTATCCAAGGCTCTGGACGTGTCAGTCTTACTCCTCAGCCAGGTGAGGAGCGTGGTTGGCGAGACAGATGTCGCTCCTGTAGCTACGAGGGTCCTCAAGTTCTGGTCTGACGCGGTGATAAGTCTAGCGCGAATGGGCCGAAGGAACATAGTACGGGCGTCTGTCGAGAAGAGCGAAGGAAAGGAGACAAGACTTGTCCTTTACCTTGCCATCAAGGAAGACGGGATACACGACCATAACCTGTAACTTTATCTCTCAGCTGCGGCATCAATAGCCAACCAGGACAAACAGAGCCAGACGCGGAGACTTGCAGGATCATGGGCACATGGAACCCGATAACGGGATGCCTACACAGTTGTTCCTATTGCTGGGCTAGAGGTTACGCTAGAAGACTTGCATCTATGGGTGTTGAACCCTATAAGACCTACGGGTTCAAGCCTGCGTTGGCGGAGTGGAGGCTGAAACAGAGGCTTCCCAAGTTCGAGTCCATATTCGTCTCTGACATGGGCGATATGTGGGGAGAATGGGTGCCGAGCGAATGGATCGAACGGGTTCTGAAGGTGCTGGTGTTCAGGCCGGACTGCAGTTTCCTCTTTCTGACCAAGAACCCGCGGAGATATCATGAGTTTCAGGGCAAATTCACGGAGAACATGATGCTGGGAGCAACGATTGAGACTAATAGGAGCTATGATCTTTCAAAGGCGCCGGCTCCTAAGGATAGATTTGAAGAGATGAAGAGTCTGGAATGGAAGCATAAGGCAGTAGTTGTGGAGCCAATTCTCGACTTTGATCCCGAGTTCATCAACTGGCTGAAGGAGGTCAAGCCAGAAGTGGTCTACGTCGGATACGACAACTATGGCTGCAAACTTCCAGAACCACCCCTAAACAAGACGATGATGCTGGTTCAGGAACTGAAGGGCGTAACACAGGTCGAGTCCAAGGCTCTCAGGAAAGCTTGGTACGAGTAGAAGACCCTAGTGTCCCATTTTGGATGCTTGTTCTCCGCTGATCCCCCAATTGCTTTTGGGCACATCGTGAATTATGATGCTTAGATGCTCACGTTTTATGCCCACTTCTTCGAAGGCTTTTGTTATGGCTTTTATGAGTTTCTCCTTCTGCTCATCGGTTCTTCCGGACCACATCTCTACTATTGCAACTGGCAAGGCTCCCAACCTTAAGGAACTGAGTTTCTGATTCTGAACTTAAGTCTATGGGTATAGCGTGAGGCTCAGAGTTCCAAGCGTATACGCGCATCATCTTTTAATACAGTATCGGAAGATGAAATAGCTGAAGCTGAACATGAGCACCATCAACGAGGTCGCCCTTGAAATCTTCAACGCGCTATACTACATTTTCCCCGCCTACTGCGCCAACGGTGCCCCCGTAGTCTTCGGCGGAGGACATCCAATTGACAGGGGAAAGAAATTCTGGGATGGAAGACCCATCTTCGGCTCACACAAGACTATCCGCGGCTTTGCATCCGGCATCATAATCGGAACTTTCGTCGGATGGGTTCAGGAAGCTCTTGCGCCAAACGTAGGACTACCACAAGGAAGCCTCACCCTCGGATTCGCTCTTTCGCTAGGTGCACTGATAGGAGACCTGATCGGTTCATTTATCAAGAGGCGGTTGAACCTTAAGCCAGGCGAATCCTTGCCCTTATCAGATCAGCTTGACTTTGTCTTAGTCGCGCTGCTTTTCGGGCTATTGGTCAGCCCGCCGTCTCCTACAGCGGCGCTAATAATGATAATCCTGACCGGTCCAGTACACCTTCTAGTCAACGCCATAGCATATCTGCTGCGGTTGAAGAAAACCCCATGGTAGACGAGGTGGCTACTGGTTTGAAGGCGGCTCTTGTTCTTTGGTTTTTTCTTTTCGGGTCACGACCTCAGCGCCCTTGATCAGCCCGAAGGGGACGAGCTGATAGGCATCAACCCAATTGGCTTCGTCTGTGAAGGTGAAGGGCCCCACCCAATATGGATCGCCTGACTTATGATGGAGCGGTCCAAAGGTGTTTCTTAGCGAGCTGACGACCTCTATGATTAGCTCGTTCTCTCCTATCTGAACAAGGTCTGTTACATCAGCTTCCAGAGGCTGCCAGCAAACCGGGACCGGTCCCCTACCGTTGACCTTGACCAAGAAGAGAGTTCCCTTAGCCTCTGGCAGACGTATCAAGACCCGTTCCCCGGGTTCCCTTTCCTTCTGCAGGCTGAAAGATGCCTTATACTGCATTGTCCCTGCGTAGAATGGGTATCCCTGCTGTGTCCAGTCTCCGTTCTTTAAGGCTTCAGGTTCGTCCATGAGCGTGTACTCGGTTTCCGAGGCCTTCTTGACGCCGAAGTCGCCGACCAGATATAAATCCTCTACCGGAACGTCTATCCCGTATGTGCATGAAAGCTCAAGTTCGTTTTCGCCGACCTTAACATGATCGGACACGTCTATCTTCCCGAACTGCTTGTCCCAATGCCACTCCGCAACTCTGGTGGAGACTCGTCTGCCGTTGACAGTCAATACCCAAAGCGGAGCCTTCTCAACAACCAAGAAGACCCGTCTGCCGCCTACCTCTGACTTGAACGTGGTGTGAATCCGAAGTCTGAAGGACTTTGGTTTGACCTTTTTCTTTTTCAGGACCCATGGCTGGATTCCCGAGCACTTTTCCAAGCCTGCGTATCGCCACGCTTCGCGGCGAGCCTTCCATATCGGAGTCTTCTCGCTCCACTTTCCCCGTCTGAGCGAGTAGGTACAGGTGTCCAGAACCATGGAGTTAGGATGGAGACGTTTGAAGGTCCATTCATCCGGCAGGGTTACGACATGTTCCTCATATTCCATCTTGGACAGAGGGGTCTCTGGCGCTGGAGGCTTCGAAGTGTCTATCACAAATGCGCGGCTTTCAGCTGGATGGAACACGGTTCTGACAACGGTTCTTCCCTGCTGGGTAACTGCTGCGACTGGTGTGACTGATCCGTCGAGCAGGTTCCATTCGGTCACTTCGCCCTTCTCTAGGAAACTTATTGTAGCATCGTATCCCCTAGTTCGGCTCTTGTTTGCGAGGAAGTAGAGATGTTGACCGCCATCAACCCGCTGGTGAACTAGGATGTCATCAATCTCCACGCCATCTCCTTCGGTGACGCTGACTAGCCTGGGAAGAACAGCGTCCAGCACCTTAGCAATGGATTCCCGGTCAGCAGCTACCTTGATGGCATTGGCATTCTCGAAGATCCGCAGCCACTTTGCCTCAGCATGTTTTCCATCGATGAAGCTCGGAGTTTCACCTACAAAGATCACTTTTCCGCTTCTGTTGATGAACCGTTTCAGAAGGTTGACGGTCTTTGAAGCCCACGTAAGCGAAGGGGGCACAGTCACAATCCTGTAGCGGCCCTCTTTCACGACTAGCTCTTTTCCTTCAACATGTCCGTGGCGGGCGAGAATGGTCTCATCGCCGAAGTCAAAGTCTAGATGCAGAGAGAGAAGGTCATCCTGCAACTTCACGAGCGCATCGTTGTACTTCCAAGGCCGAGTGTCACGACCGCTAAGTACGGGCGTGAAGGTGGCCCAGGCGCTGGCTATTGGGTGGAGGACCAGTATGTCGGCGCGGAACTTTCCCTGCGAACAGAAGTAGCTCGCTCTGGCAAAATAGTCGTTGATGAGCTTGAGGTGTTCCCAGTAGGGCTGATGATAGCTGAAGGTTGGCGGGAAGTCCCTTTTCGCATCGGCCTTCATAGTGTAAAGCGTAAGATGTGGACAGAAGAAGGTTATCCCAAGGGCGAGGTGGAAGTCGGCAATCCATTTCTGATCCTCAAAGGTCATGCTGTGCCCACTGCAGCCAAACAGCTCAGACAGGATGCGTGAACGGCCGAACTCGTGGGCCACGCTTGAGCATTGCTTGAGTGTTAGGGGATCGTCGATGTTTCTTCCCAGATGGTCGACGCCCGGAACCTGCATATACTCGTAATGCGGCATTGCAGCGCCCACATGCCTGGTCTGGCTGTCAAGATTGTCTTCCCATAGATAGTGCCCGGTCATCTTTAGGCCGCAGGCTGCACATCTTTCACCGTAAGGCTTTGTGAAAGCCTCGATGAATAGCTGTGTAGCTGTCCGCCAGAAGTCGTATCTGACTTTGCGGAAGCCTTCACCTTCAAAGTATAGGAGACACAATCTGCTCAGGATGTCATAGCCGTTGACTTTACGGAAATACTCAGCCATCTCTCCTGTCCAAGGGATTCGGTTTCCCCCAACAAGGTTGGGCTCGTCAGTAAATATCCCGGGCATGAACTCTCCGAAACCTTTGCTGAACTCCTTTGCATAAGCGTCGAGGGTTACCCTGAGAAACTCTTCGGTCACCTTAGGGTTGAGGAGGTCTACGTAGCTCTCGCCATTGTACCAGTTGCTCGGGCTACCTGCTTCCATTCTGAAGAGCAGGATTTGGCCGTCGCCTTTGAGGTCCTTAGGTTTCCGTATGCGTCTAAATCCTTTCAACCTCGTAGGCAACATGAACCTGACTTCGAAGACCCCTAGGACGGAGGGGTCACGTAGAACTCTAGCGACCTCTTTCGGCTTGATCTCACTCAAGATGACAGATCGGGTTCTATACCTGTCGCTTTTGGCTGGAACGAAGCCTCCAGCGAAGCCGCTTGGCCACTTATCTTCGTCGTAGAGCCAGGATTCAAGCCCTACTTTCCGCCCTTCTTCTAGACAGGCTCCAATGCACTTCATCCATTTCGAGGATAGGTATGGTGTGGCAAGCCCGACCCTTGAGTGCATGAAGTAGCCGCCGAACCCTTTATCCGCGAACTCTCGCACTTGCCAACGCAACTCCTCGGCCTCCAAAGCGTCATTCCAAGACCAGAAGGGAGAAGGCCTGAAATCCTTGCCTGGATTCCTGTATTCTTCCACGTTCATTCCGTTCTTGTCCCCATTTTCCGCAGCTAGAATGGAATTATCCTCGGCTAATCTTAAATTATTTTTGCTGCCTTAAGCATTGTCTTTCTCTTCTCTTTTGAGTACCCATTAAAAAAGGGGCTTTGAGTACTCAAATCAGCAATGGGACCGACTTCAGCAAGGCACGCAGATAGACGCAATAAAGGCAACCTCTGCTCCTTTGTCGCACAAATGAAAAAGTCAATTGTCGCATTACAGGCCGGATGCCGTCTGTGCCTGCATTCACTGACTGGGTCCTGAGAGGTCACGGACTGGCAAACCTGAATAGGAGCTGGCGGGGCAATAGCTGATGCAAGTATATTCGCTTATAAGTGCGGATGGCGTCTCTTCTTTGGAATCCGGGACATGAGGCTCCCATCTTTCAATATTGCCAAGTCAAGCTTCTGTACATGTCTTCCAAAATACAACATAAACCCTTACTTGGGCAGATGCGCCCATCAATGCATCTACTGCTATGCCATCAAATTCCCAAGTTTCAGGGGTCCAACGGTTCCGCGTTTGAGGCTGAAGGAGGACATTGCCAAGATGGCTGAAGGCACCAAGACTCGGCTGCCAGTCATGCTCAGCGACACCACCGACCCCTACCAACCCTTGGAGAAGGAATACGAGATAACGCGGAGATGCCTAGAAGTGCTGGCTAAGCATGGGTTCCCTCTTCTGATCGCTACAAAATCCGATCTTGTCGTCAGAGACATAGACATTTTCAAGAAGACCCGAACAGTGGTCTCGATGACGATAACGACGCTGCGGGAAGAGACAGCGAACTTGATCGAACCCTACGCTCCTCCCCCAGACCAAAGATTTTCAGCCTTGAAGGAGATCGGTGACAATAGCATACCGACAGTAGTGAGGATTGACCCCATAATTCCAACCGTAAACTCTGATGAGAGGGATCTTGAAGCAATCGTCTCCAGAGCAGCTGAAATCGGGGTGAAACAGATAACCGCCTCAACAATGAAGATTGTGAGAGGAGTTCTGTCGTCACTCAGAGCCACTGACCCGGAGCTTTTTGAGCGACTCGGCAAGGTCTACGCGGACGGCGAGTGGATCTCAGGCTACAAGTACCTGAAAAGAGATTTACGACTCGAGATTCTCGGAAAGCTGAGGTCTGCAGCCCTAAAGCATAAGCTAGGATTCGCAACATGCCGAGAAGGCGTTCCCCAACTGAGCACGACGATCTGCGATGGTACAGCTTTCTGTAGAGATCTCTTGAGCACATCCGCCGGCTAAAAGGCTAGAATCCCCGTGTTCAGGATCCGTCTATGGCTGCTGTCTGAATAAGCTCAGTGACCATTAGCTCAAGACGCTTAACCTTCTTCCAGAAACAGTTGCGCTCATTCAGGCTGAATTTCAGAAACTTTCCTTTCTGCTCATAAGCCTCAGCGTGCTTGAAGTGCAGTATGGGCTTTCGTGCGCCATGACAGCTGGCAAACCAAATCATCGGACTTCTTGAGTTTGATCTGGCTGTAGGACGGTTCCCTATTTGCATTTTGCCCGTCCTTTTTTCGTCAGTCGGAGTTGATCCAGATCAGAGTCAATCCTACCTCTATCTTACTGAATCTAGGCAGGCTCATCTCTTTTGGGTTGTCATGAATATTGTGTCATGTCTATTGATGTCAAATTCTTCTTGTCCTAATGTATCACCATACGTGTGGATGATGGCGTATCCATAGCTCTCAAGTATTGTCTTCAACTCGTCATATCGGAACCATCGAAGAGGATGTGTCCTAACCTGGAAGTTGGTATTTCCACGTTCATTAATAAGCCAGAGAGTATTCCAGACTAGGATATCTGGATTGGCTTGATCCCTGAAATTGTAGCATAGAAGGGCTAGCTGAAGCTCTGGTTCGTTCAGAATCGTGTCTAGCCTTAGCTGTCTGATGAGGTCATCTCGAAGTTGTTTGGCGTTCCGAACACAGAAAATGAACATTCCTTCTTGTTTCAAGACACTTCGGGTTTCTTCTAAAGCCTGTATTAATGACTGGTCATCGCTTAGATGGGCAAAGGAATAGCCCATAGAGATGACAGCATCGAAAGATGGAGGTATCTTTGCATTCCTAAGTACAGAGCGAACTTCAGTCATATCACCCAATACAAAACACGATTGCGTGCCAGCTTCAGATAGCTTCTTCCTTGCCCCCTCCAACATTGTCTCACTCGCATCGAGCCCAACAACATCGTAACCTAGTTTTGCCAACTCAAGACAATGTCCTCCTGTTCCACAACCCAGATCTAGTATTCGATGAGCTTTGTGTCTCTTCAGAATCTTGTCCAGAAACTCGGCTTCCGCCTTGTACCTGTCACCTAGTCCCCAGATTCTGTCATAGTATTCGGCCTCAAGTCTGAATGGGTCTGTCAAAACAGCACCTCACAGAAACCATAGCTCAAGGAATGCCTAATGCCATTGAGTCCCATCAGCGAACAACAGCTGTAGATTGGCAGTACATTCCTCTCACTTCCAATACACACTGAAAGATGACCCCTTATATTCCTTTTCCATTCTGCAAACACGGTTTTTAGGTTGGCTATGAGAAAAAGGAAGTTAGCTCATAGTCAACGTTCCCTATTTGTATCTTGCACGCCTTTTTTCTCTCTTCTTTTTCTCACGGCGCATACGTTTCTTTTTCCACTTGGCTCGCATTTTCCCTCAGCTTCTCTCGGCTGCAACTATAGTCTCAGCAGCACACGAGGACACGGTACTTACAAGCCCCAGGCAGGTGAGGCTTTTGAGAATCTCAGATTCATCCGCATTTAAACCTTTTGGATCAGCCATCAAGTCTGAGCTGTTGTGGACGTTTGAGCGTAGGACGATAGGGCGCATCCAGGATTCTGGCAGTCTTGTAGGCCTTGGTCTTGCCAACACCCCTAACCGCAGATAGCTCAGCCATCGAAGCCCCGAAGATTCTCCGAACGGTCTCCAGTTCGCTAAGCATTCTGTCCGCCAGTTTCAAGCCTATCCCTGGAAGAGTTGAGACTATCTGCAGCTGCATCTTTTCAATGTCGTCGGTTTTTTGCTTCCTTCTGACGATTGGTCCCTTCAAACTCAGAGGTCGCCTTCTCGTCAACGTGTAGACAAGATTGGCTGTCTGAGCAGGATCGGCGGTGAAGAAGACTCTTAACCCATAGTCGAAGGCTAGAGCCGCCAAAGCTCCCCAATACGCTCGAGGCTTCATCTCTCGAGCCATTGACGGCGTCATGTCTCCCTCAACAACCAGCACCGGGTTTTCGTAGGTTTCACTCAAACGGTGAGCTTGGTCGAAGATCCGCCGCGAATAAAGAGACCTCAAGAAGTCCCGTGTCTGCTTGCGTTCCACAGCGTATCCAGGAACAATGTAGTCGCCAGTCTCAAGCATCCGATAGTCAACCATCAAGCCGAGTTCTCTGAGCAGATCGGGTACTCCTGAGGCCTTCTCACGTTCATCAACAACTACCCGGTTTCTCATCGACATGAGACCACAACCAGTAAGCCTATTGATGCAAGGGCTGCTCAAAAAGTTTGGCACGTAGATGCCGAAAGGATCTGATGGGGCAAATGAAGGAGCGTATCGTTTTTTCCTCCACTCCACGTTCTACCCAGATGCTAAGGTTGTCCGGGATTAGACCGAAAAGACCGCTTCTCAAAGCTTACTAGATTCTGAATAATGACCTAGCGTTCTCCGTTGTCTTCTCTGCCACTTTTTCCTGTTTCTCGTCTTTCAGCTCCGCGACTGCACAAAGGGTTTTGAGAACGTGAGCGGGTTCTGACGGTTCTCCTCGGTATGGGACTGTTGAGTCAGTCTCCAGAACAAGTCTGTCTAGAGGGGTTCTCTTAATGGCGTCTCTGTGTTCCTTGCTGTAGGCTGCGGCTGGCGTGGCAGAAACATAGTATCCCTGGTCCAGAAGCTCCTCTAGCACTTTTAAGGGTCCGCTGAACCAGTGGAAAACCGCCTTTTCGACGCCAGTTTCCATGGCTATGCTTACGCAGTCTGCCCAAGCACCCCTGCTGTGGATCGAAACTGGTTTCCCGTTCTTTCTCGCCATCTCAAGCAGCCTTCGGAACAGTTCCCTCTGCTGCTCCTTCTTCTCGGGGCTCTTTCTTGCTTCCTTGTACCAGTAGTCTAACCCTATCTCGCCAAGCGCCACCGCCTCTTCAATGTTCTGCTGGACAAGCTGGACGGTTACGTCAATCTTCGAGGGGTCTAAGCCCCATGGATGAAGCCCCAAGGCTGGGTAAACTCTCAGTTTCCCTCTTCGGCGTCTCATGCTCTCCCTTAGAGCCCAAAGGTTAGTCTCGTGATCTGAACCCATTGTGATGACCGCAACTACGCCGACCTCTTCAGCCCTTCCAAGAGCCTCATCGAGGTTCTCCAAATCCTCTAGATGGGCATGAGTGTCAACAAGTTCCAACGAACTTCACCTTGGCGCGCACCAGAAGCGACAGTAATGCCATCACGTGTAGGGATTTATGGCTTTCCCGCCTTGAAGAGGGAAGGGCGGTTAAGCTTTTAAACAGTCTGGAACTACTCTAAAGGTATCTGGAGACAGAAAACCGTGACCAAAAAAGTTGGAGTAGCTATTGTCGGTGTTGGGTTCGTAGGCGGACAGGCGCATGTTCCGTCGTTCAAGAAGATGCCGGGCTCAGAACTCGTCGTTCTGGGGGCACGAACTGAAACGAGAGTGAAGCCTCTATCGGAGAAGCACAATGTACCCTTTTCCCTGAACTACGACCAGATCCTGGATGATCCAAGAGTAGACGCCGTGGTTTTGGCCGTGCCTACACCATTTCATTTCGATTCAGCCGTGAAAGCCATGGAAAAGGGAAAACATGTCCTATGCGAGATGCCCCTTGCTCCAACGATAGCCCAAGTTAGACAGATGCGGAAGGTAGCCGAGAAGAACAGGGTCCTGTTGATGCCAGTGTTAAACTTCAGATTTGCGCCAGCATACATCAAGGCAAAGGAGATGGTCCAATCCGGCGCTGTCGGAAACCCCGTGGCTGTTCACTTCAGGGAATTCATTCCCGCAGCAGCTTTGGCTGAGCAGTGGCCTTCTGGTTCTTGGGCATGGGACGTCAAAGTAAGCGGTGGATATCCGGATTTCACGCTTTCAGTCTGGTCAATTGACCTGCTCAGATGGATGTTTGAGGACGAGGTAGAAAGCGTAGAATGGATGAGCAACTACGCCAAACTCAAGGAACACGGCAATGTTCCGGGCTACAACACTATGGGCGTCATAAAGCTCTCGAAGGGAATCGTGGGCTCGCTGCATTACGGCGCAACAGTCAAAGAGTCAGCAAGCACCAGCAGGCTAGAAGTCTACGGCGACAACACAAACGTTCTGCACGTGGTCTGGAACAACAAGATAATCCTCTTCGGTTCTGACCCTGAACGGAAAGAGTGGGATATACCCGTGTCAGGCACGAAGGTTTGGGGCCACTACCAACTGGACAACCATTTCATCGAGTGCATTCTCCATAAGAAACAGCCCCTAGTAACAGTGGAAGACGCCATAAGAGCACAGGAAGTCGCAGAGAAAATGGTGCGGAACGTCGGCTGATAACCTGAGCCAAGCCTCTGGGAAGTTCAATGCAGACTTGCTGAAGAATTGAGATTAGGACGGGAGAGATGAGGGTTTGAAGGAAATCGTGAGAGTAGGCGTATTGAAGGCAGGCTGCCTGGGAACACTCCCCCTTCTAGAGTTTCTTTTGGATGAGAGAGCTGATAGAGCCGACATCGACGTGAGAGTCGTGGGCTCAGGAGCAAAAGTCGGATCAAGCCAATGCAGAGAAGCCGCACAACTCATGATAGATCAGAAGCCCGACATGGTGGTCTTCGTCGGTCCAGCCCAGACGACCCCTGGACCGGCAGAAGCTCGAATGATGCTTAAGGCTGCCGGGATACCTACGATTGTGGTCTCTGACAGCCTCTCCAAGAAGGCGGTGAGTGAGATAGAAGCCGCCGGACTGGGATACATCATCGTTGAAGCCGATTCAATGATAGGCGCAAGACGGGAGTTCCTCGACCCGACAGAGATGGCAGTCTACAATTCTGACGTCATAAGGGTTCTAGCCATAACAGGAGCACTTCACCTCATCGTCGAAGCCATAGACAAAGTCGTCGAATCCATAAAGGTTGGCGAGAAGATCGAGCTTCCCCGGTTGATCGTTGACGCGGAAAGGGCCGTTGAAGCCGCTGGGTTCTCAAACCCCTATGCAAAGGTCAAGGCTCAAGCTGCATACCAACAGGCGCAGCAGGTGGCTAAGGTCACGGCTGAAGCCTGCTTCAGGGTTACGGAGCCCTCTGCTTACGTGCCTATGGTTGCTGCAGCCCACGAGATGATGAGAGCAGCTGCCAGAATGTCGGACGAAGCAAGAGAGACTGAGAAAACGGACGATCAAGTCCTCAGAAGGCCCCACTTTAGGGATGGGACACTGGGCACAAAGCGAGGCTTGACGGAAAAGCCGAAGAAGAGCGAGTGACCTCCACCAAGAGTCGGCGTTGGCAGAGAAGGCTTTCCTCAACATTTATGTAGGGGTTGACATTCTCTTCACAGAAGCAAGGGAGGTTTCATGGTGCCTGCGATTGAGGTCGGCAGGATCTGCCTAAAGGTGACAGGTCGCGAGGCTGGAAAAAAATGTGTCATCGTAGACTTGGTTGACAAGAACTTCGTTCTGGTAACCGGTCCCAGGACGGTAACGGGAATCAAACGTCGACGTGCCAACATCAGCCATCTCACCCTCACTGACGAGAAAGTGAAGATAAAGAGAGGGGCAAGCGACGAGGAAGTAGCCCAAGCGCTTGCTGAAGCGGGAAAAACCGAAGAGATGAAGGCAGGGTAGCCAAGCGGCACCACCAACCTTTATAACCCTTCAATCCTCTTTTCTCTCAAGAGGAATCCTGATGCCTAGGATTGGGGCTCCTTGGACGGCAGAAAGAAGCCTCCTGACTAGATCAAAGGAAGAGACTGACCAAAGCTTCGGACATAAGCCAGAGGAGAGGCCCTATCCGGATCTGGTCAGGTTCGGCGTGATAAACTTGGACAAGCCTCCCGGGCCTTCGAGCCACGAGGTTGCAGCCTGGGTGAGACGTATCATGCAGGTCAGGCATGCAGGTCACGGCGGAACCTTAGAGGCATCTGAGGCATAAACGCCCAATGCCAAGGAAATCCCAAAGTGACTGGCGTTCTCCCCGTGGCCCTCGAAGACGCGACGAAGGTAGTGCAACCCCTTCTAGCAGCGGGGAAAGAATACGTCTGCGTCATGAAAATTCATGCGGACATGCCTGAAAGCCGCGTAAGAGAAGTTCTCGAAGAGTTCCAGGGCAAGATCTATCAGAGACCGCCAGCAAGAGCCTCCGTAAGAAGAAGGGTCAGGGTGAGAAGGGTCTATTACCTAGAGGTTCTGGAGGCTCTGGGAAGAGATGCTCTCTTCAGGATCGGCTGCGAAGCCGGCACCTACATACGCAAACTCTGCCACGATGTTGGAGAGGTTCTGGGTTGCGGCGCGCATATGCACGAGCTCCGCCGTACAAGAGCTGGACCTTTCACTGAAGACGAAGGCAACGTTAGTCTCCACGATGTTTCCTATCTTTATGGTAAGTGGCAGGAGACCGGAGACGAAAGCCTACTGAGGAGCTTCATTCTTCCCATGGAGAAGGCATTAGGCTTGTTGCCCAAAGTCTACGTAAGGGACTCAGCCGTCGACGCTTTGTGCCACGGGGCGCATCTAACTGCTCCCGGAGTGACAAGCCTAGAGACAGGGATAGAATCTGGACGCAAGGTAGTCATTTTCACTTTGAAGGGCGAAGCCGTCGCTCTCGGAACAGCTACGGCAAGCACAGAGCAGATTTTGGAGGCAAGCCACGGCATAATGGCGAGGAACGAGAGAGTTCTCATGCCCCGAGGAACCTATCCAAAGCTCTGGCGCTCCAAGACCCAGACACGAACGAGGCAAGGCTCTAGCCCAGCAACCTCGTGAAAGGTTAAAAAGCCCTAGATATTCTAGATAGTTAAGGCTTAACTCGAAAAGAGCCGGGGTATCCTAGAGCCCAAAAAGGCGGGAAACCAGGTAGGGAGCAGACCTCACCGGAAGGGAGAGCTTAAGCCTGGAGCCAAGAGCAAAAGCCGAACAGCCTGTGGCCCCTCGGGGCCGCGTGGGTTCAAATCCCACCCCCGGCGCCAAACTCTCTAGTCGATGATTGAATCCTCAGTTTTCTTCTACTTCGTATTGTCCTAAGATATCTAGCTTACGTATTCGTTGGAATTAATAGAAGTAAGGCTTTCTCCCCCTACTTCCTTGTTTGCCTTCCGCACCCAATTTCTCAAATCTTCATGTGAAAGGACTTCAGTTTCAATGTAGGCTTCCCAGTTGTCAAGCCTTGTTATTTTGACTCCCAGTTCCGCTGGTCGATTCCAAAGCTCCGTTCCAGGATAGGGGCATAGCAAGGAGAAATTAGCTCGGTCAGGCTTTGTTTCCTTAATAAATTCTATGCTTTTTTGAATGCTTTGTTCCGTCTCACCGGGCAGACCAACCATGAAATAGGTGTGAACCTTGATGCCAATCTCTTTTGCTATCTTAATTGCTCGGCGGCTCTGTTCAGTGAATAATGGCCTTTTTGCTTTCTTGAGTACTTCATCATCAACGCTTTCTACACCAAAGGCAATTGCTCTACAGCCGGCGTCATGCATTTTCTGGAGCAATTCACGATCAACTGATGCTTGGTTCGCCCAACACCACCAAACAATGTTTATTTTCTTTTTAGTTACCAACTCGCAGATTTGTGCAGCCAGGTCTCTGTTTAGACCAAACATGTCGTCCCAGAATTGAAATCCGCGAACATCATGTTCTTTGATTACGTGCTCTATTTCATTCACTACATTTTGTGCCGACCTACTACGCAACTCATTGCCCAAAGTTTTCATGCAATATACGCACTCATATGGGCAACCACGAGTAGTCAGGATGCTGGTCGACCTAACTCCGGTGAACATGTCAGACGAGTAATCGTTTAATGACGCCAAATGACGGGCTGGATAAGGTATGTTGTCGAGGTTCTGGATTAGGGGTCTAGGCGGGTTTACATGGATTTTTCCGTCTTCTTTGTACACTATTCCTTTGATGCGCCCTAGGTCCTCTGGTGTGCTAACTATCTCCTTCATTGTCGTCTCTCCTTCTCCGACAACAACAATGTCGAACTGTGAGTTCTTCAACAGCTCAACTGGCTCTGCAGTCGCGTGGTGTCCGCCAGCTACTAATAGGACGTTAGGAATCATTTCTCGAAGATACTTTGCTAGCCTCGTACCTTTCCTATAGAAGGGCGTGGTCAGGGTTACCCCTACTATGGAAGGTTCTTCCTGAGCGATTCTCAAAGCAAGACGATGGTCGAGCCGTTCCTCGCTCTCTTCAACATCATCATATTTATCGAATATCTTGACTTCATATCCCTCGCTTTCCAAAACTGCCGCAATATAAAAAGGACCAAGGCCCTGTTGAAAACGTTTTTCTTTGGCTGGCGAAGCAATCAGCGCAATCATGAAATCCGGAGAGAAATAGAATGATACACATATATTTTAATTTCTGTTTAATACGCTTCTCAAGAAAATTTACCGCCTTGAACGCTAGACCGAGGATACGAACCGAGATGTAAACCTATTCCCCGGTGCCAAAGAAGTTGAGCCTTTTAGGCGGATCTTAGGCCTATTTTTGCGAAAGGTTTGCTCGAATTTTGCCTTTGCTTCGCTTTCGGTCTCTATTTCTGAACAAGGCTTATCTATATCTATTAAGAGTACGAGAATGGTGCTAGGAGCTAGGCCTATGAACAAGCAGACGTTCGATACAGGTTGGGAATTTCACGAGATG
>CAYRBK010000012.1:0-36348 GCA_964422605.1 uncultured Candidatus Bathyarchaeia archaeon
AGCCTGCCCGAGCGCCCACGCTCGACACCTTAAAGACCCTCTAACAAGGCGCAAATTAATAATGATTTCTCCCGGATCGTAAGGAACTGAGAACATGTCTAGGATACTCAGTGTTTGGAGACCATTCGCCGCTTTCTTGCCCTGCTAGTTCTAGATTGTGCTTTCGATCTCCCCTCTGCTTTTCGCATCCAGCTTGAACACGTCTTCTATTTCGTACACGTTGTCGTTTATGTCGGTTATTATGACTCTGTTGCCCACGGGTATGACACTCATCCTTCCCCTTGTTCGGAAGGTTCGAGGTCCCTTATCGGTCACGATGTCCCACTCAAACTCGTCCCCGCTCGTGTCAATCTTCTCAATCTTCAAAACCCTCGGAATGAAGTACATCTTGTCCAGAAGGGCTTGAAGACTCCTCCTAGACTCATCATCCAACTCATTGAAGTTTCTGATAATGCAGATGTCGACGCCATAGCTGTCCCTGAAGATGATGTATTCTGGGTTGGTGATCGGGAAGGGCTTTGCAGGCGTCAAGCCGGAAAGGATCTTGCCATCAACGTTCAGCTTAAGCGAACCCTCCTTCTCGTCGAAGGCAATATTAACTTGGTTTGGGTCCAGAATGTTCAGTTTGGTCAGGAAGTCTGCTAGTGGCATCCTCTCACCTCCGCAGGGCTTCGACCAGTTTTTCTTCCTCAGCAAACTGAGCCTGATAGAGCTGACTGTAGAGCCCGCCTGTCTTCATCAGCTCCTCGTGAGTGCCCACTTCGATCACTCTGCCCTTATCCATGACCACGATTCTGTCAGCGTTCTTCAGCGTCGACAGCCTATGGGCAATTATGATCGTAGTTCGACCCTTGGCTAGGTTGTCCATGGCTTCCTGTATCTTCCTTTCAGTCAGCGTGTCCACTGAAGAGGTGGCCTCGTCCAATATCAATATCTTCGGCTCCATTATAATGGCCCTTGCTATGGCAACCCGTTGCCTCTCGCCTCCTGAAAGCCTCCAACCTCTATCCCCAACATTCGTGTCGTAGCCCAAAGCCTGCGTCATGGCGAACTCGTGAACGTTTGCAGCTCCAGAAGCAGCTATGATCTCGTCCAGCGTTGCATCCTGTCTGCCATAGGCAACATTGTAGGCGATTGATCCGTAGAAGAGTAAGGGGTCTTGGAGAACGAGGCCCATCTGTGACCTCAGGCTTTGGGTTTTCGTCTTCTTCAGGTCGACACCGTCGACGTAGATGCTTCCTTCAGTCGGATCGTAGAAACGTAGGAGCAGCTTCGTCAGCGTTGTCTTGCCGGAACCACTGGGGCCAACCATCCCGATTTTCTCGCCGGGTTTGACTTCTAGATCAACATTGCTTAGTACAGGGATGTATGGGTTGTACCCGAAGCTCACATTCTTGAACGCGATAGCTCCCTTGAAGGCAAATTCCACTGCATCCGGTGAATCCTTTATCTCAGGTTCAACCTGCATAATCTCCAACACCCTCTCGCTTGAGGTGATGGCCTGTTGAAGGGGCTCAAATATCTGACTTATCGTCTGAATCGGCCCATAGAACATCCACATGTAATTCACGAAAGCAATAAGCGACCCGGCGGTGACATACCCGGAGAGGACCTCTCTTCCGCCAATCCACCATATTATTGCAGTGCTTGCGGACAGAGAGAATCCGATAAGCGGGAAGAACTGGATGTGAAGTCGCGTTATGCTCAGATTGGCTGTGATCGACCTCTTCATCTTCTCGACCAGGCGGCCAGTCTCAAACTTCTCCTGCGTGAAGGTTTTGACGACAACAACTCCCGGGATCGTGTCCCAAAGCAGCGAGCTCACATCAGCCCATCTCCGCCACGACCTGTGGTAGACTTTGCGAGACTTCTTGCGGAACAAAGTGATCCCGACAACGATCAGAGGCACTGGAATCAAGGCGAAAAGGGCAAGGTAGGGGTTCATCGTGAATATGATTATCCCGATGCCCACTATCTGAAACGTGCTGATTATGAGGGTCTGCATTCCCCATGTTAGGAACCATTGAACCCGCCCGACATCGTCCATGACCCTTGACATTACGCGTCCAGAACTCATCTTGTCATAGAAGCCCAAAGACAACCTTTGAAGGTGCTCGTAAACCTGAACCCGCATGCTGTAGATTACTCTCTGGCCAAGGTAGCTGAGCGTGTAGCCTTGGGCGGGCCCGAGAATGGCATTGGCGGCGTAGACGGAGATAAATGCCGTCACGACAAAGAGTAGTACTTCGATGTTCCTGTTCACAAAGACATCGTCAACAAGAATCTTGATCAGATAAGGCGGCGTAAGGCTGATCGCCGTTATTGCCAACGAAAGAGCCAAAGCCAACACTGAGAAATGGATGTGAGGCCTAAGATGACCCAGAAGCCACTTAAGTGTCTGACCTTTGTCAAGACCGTTTTTCTTGGCTAGGAAATGGTTGAGGACATCCGCATCGATGTTTTCCAGTTTGACCTCTCTCTTGGCAATCTTGTCTATCAGCCTCGCCGCGTTGTGGAGATCCTCGAGAGAGGCGCGGGAACAACGTAAGAGGCTTTTGGGTCCTTCGTCTGTTTCTATGACCATCTCAGCGTTGCCCACATAATCCTTGACGGCGGCCGACCGGACTAGGGCAAGGGGGATTTGGAGAATGCGTCCCACCGAAGGGTCTACCGTGACGATTCTTTCTTTGGTTAATGCAAGCCATCTCTCGCCGAATCTTCCTTCCTCGTCGATGTCGCTTGGAACATAGTAGATAACCTCTTCCCCCTCGTGAAGAACAGAGCTGAGCAAGCTGGTAACTCGCTCAGGAAGCCCTTCCTCTTCCATCAAGCCTCAAGCCTTCCAGACCACTTTTTTCTGCGCAAAACCAAGCTCGCCTATTAAAGTCTTTCGCCTCTGCCATCGGTCATTTACTCTTTGGCTGGATGCCTTGTCTCGCGACGACAAAGTAGAATCACACCTAAAGGCAAGATATAAAACTGCTTAACAGAGGCGCATACGTGTAGCTAATATCTGTTCAGCCCTTCGAGATCATTACTTCTGTTGCCTTGATCACGGCTGCGGCTCTGTCGCCTTCTTTGATGTCTAAGTCTTCCACGGCTTCGCGGGTTATGAAAGCCGTGACGATGCATGGAACGTCAACCCTTATCTTGACAACGGCTGAGACCTTATCCTTCTCAACTGAAACGACTTCACCTTCAACCCTGTTCCTTGCACTAAACTTCATAAACAAATCCTCCCAACCTAGATCGTCCAAACCTATCCGGTCGAAGACGCTTCTGAACCTAAGGAAGGTCCTTACTAGCTCACGTCCAGTCTCTGTCAGTTCAGCGCCTCCGCCTCCACGCCTTCCCCCCTTGCGCGTCTTCAGCACGGGTTTCCCCAGGCGCCTCTCAACTTTCTTAATGACCCCCCAAGCATGCCTATACGACATTCCCAACGCTTCAGCGGCCCCACTCAAAGTCCTCTCCTGCTCAATCCCCCGCAGAAGCTCCAACGTGCCTTTGCCGAAGACGTAGCCTTCCTTAGTTTCCAGCCAGAGCTTGTACGCAGGTTTCAGGTCATCCTTGTAAGCATCGCCGCTCTTTTCGCTTGCCAAGGTGTCTCTCCTCCTCTGTCTAGACTGTCCGCACTGCAGTGGCCTTGAAAGTAAGGAAGACCTTGGAGCCGATGTTGAGCTGCATCTCGTTGAAAGACCGTTTGGTGATCTGCACCGCGAAGTCTCTTCCCACGTCCACCCTGAGATTCACAGTGTCCCCGAAGTCCGAAACCTCAGTCACCACGCCCTTAAGGACATTCCGCGCGCTTGAGACCACCTGATCCTTTGAGAGAATAATGTCTTCTGGCCTTACGAAGACGGTGATCTCGCCCGCCCGTCTCACAGCCGCCTCAATCCTAACGTCTCCTCCCAAGTCTATCACAGAGGTTCCACCTTCAAGGACTTTGGAGACTCCTGAGAAGACATTCTCCAGCTTCGCGAAGCTCGCCAACTGGTCCGAAGGTGCACCGAGAATTTCCTGAGGCGTCCCAACATGGGCAATCCTACCGCCTATGAGCAGGACAGCCTTGTTTGCGAGTGTCTTTGCTTGGAACATGTTGTGAGTTGCCATGACAACCGTCGTCCCCCATTCCCGGTTCACGTGGAACACTGTCTCCTCGATGACGCTGGCATTCCTTGGATCAAGGTTTGCTGTGGGCTCGTCCAGAAGCAGAACCTCGGTGTCCAGCGCCAAAGCTCTTGCAAGGGAAACCCTCTGCTGTTCTCCTCCGGAAAGTTTCCTTGCCCAGCGTTTCTCATAACCTTGCAGCTTCGCTATTTCTAAGACTTCCTTGACCTTCTCGTCGACCTCCTTTTCTGCATGTCCCCTCAGTTTGAGGCCGTATGCTATGTTCTTGTGTACCGTTGTGTTGAAGAGGGCTATATGCTGGAAAACCAGTGTACAGTTCCTTCTAACTGCACTCAACCCGTACTTGTCGACTCTTTCACCGTTGAAGTACATGTCTCCACTTGTGGGACTCTCGATGCCAGCCACTATCCGCAAGAGTGTCGTCTTGCCAGAGCCGTTCGGGCCTACCACCGTGAAGATGTCGCCTTTCTCCACTCCCAAGTCGACATGATCCAGAGCAGTCAGTTCCCCGAACTTTTTGGTAACATTCCTGAGCTCTATGATCACGTTCCGTGCCCCCGTCTCTGAAAATAGCTGACAACGGTATTCAACCCGAACACGATCGCCAGCAGTATGACAGTCAATACCATCCCCAGAACCAGCTCCCCCCTTGTAGTCTCAAGGGCAATGGAGGTTGTCAGAACCCTTGTCACTCCGCGTATGTTTCCACCCAGCATAAGAGCAATGCCCAGTTCAGCTATAGCCCGGTTGAAACTTGCGACTATGGCCAAAAAAACTCCGCTCATCGATTCCTTCACGACTGCCAAGGAGGCCTGAACCTCCGATGCGCCCAAAGTCTTTGCTAGGTCCCTTATCTCCGGGTCTACAGACTCAACTGTGCTCGTGACGAAACTGACAATTATCGGCGTTATCAGAACCGCTTGACCGATAGTCATAGCCAAGGGAGTGTACAAGAGATGTAGGAACCCTAGAGGACCAGCCCTAGAAAAAAGCATGTAAAGGACCAACCCAAGGCTTACAGTCGGCATCCCCATCAAGGAGTTGAAGAAACTTCGCACAACAGATCGACCTGGAAACCTCTTCAGTCCTAACAAGATCCCGGCAGGCAGCCCCCAAGAGGTCGAGAGAAGAGTGGCACCACCGGAGACGACTATAGCTCTAACCGCGATCTCAAGGATCTCATTCTCTAAGCTCGTTTTAGTTCTCCCTCACTAGAAAGAGCGGTTTGACAATGATTTATCTGTACATTTCACTGTGGTCATTTTGATATTCTCCCGGGCACTCCTCGCCGTCGAAGTATGCGTACTCCTTTATCCAGCCCGCGAGCGTTGAGTTGCTGTTTTCACTAAGTAGCCGGACTGCGGGGTAGAAGAGCTCCTGCCCGTACACATCTTCCCCGAACTGGTCGAATACCCGTTGCCCCTCTTCTGAAGTAAGGAACTTTATGAAGGTAATGGCCGCTTCGAAACTCGCCTCTGGATTGTAAGAACTGTTGACAGCTATAGCGCTGTAGACATTAAGCAGATTCCTATCCGCCTCTATAATCACCTTCAGGTCAATCAGGCCGTCCGAGTAGAGCTTGACGTAGGTACCCATGTCGGCAAGCGTGTAAGCCGACTTCTCGTTTGCGATCTGCAAAGTCTTGCCCATGCCAGTGCCAGATTCCACGTACCAAGCCTCATTCCTAAGATCAGTCCAGTTGAAGCCAGCCGCTGCCCACAGCTCCTTTTCTTTAGCGTGAGTTCCAGAACCGTCTCCTCTGGAAACCCACAGAGCTTCGCCTCTTCTTCCGGCCTTTACAATCCTTTCTAGAGATTGAGTGACGGTCAAGCCGGCTATTGCTGCTGGATCTGTCTGCAACCCTACGACAGTGAAGAAGTTGTAGGCAATGATCTTTCTGCAGACGCCGTAGCCTCCTTCTAGAAAGGCGCGTTCGCTCTTTGGCTCATGTACGAGGATCATGTCCGCGTCTCCTCTCTGGGCATAGGTGATTGCGATGCCGGTTCCCGCCGAGATGAAGTAGATGTCAATCGGATACTGAGCCTCGAAGCGTTCCTCGATCGCATCCAAGAGCCCTGTGTCATAAAGGCTTGTCGTAGTGGAGACTACAAGCCTGGTTCTGCCCCGGTTGAAGGGACCTGCGCCGAAGTAATAGGCTGTCGCTGCGACTGAAACACTGACCGTCAGTAACACGGAGAGAAGCCAGACCCACAGTGCCCCTGTTCTCATTTGCCAACCCTTTATGTTTGTGTGAGCATATCGGCTTCTCACAAGAATAACAAACAACATATAAGCTTTGCGCCTGCATGCATGTGCGCGGCTCACCATCATGATAGACAAGCATTCGATCATTAGGGAATCGGGATACGGATCCTGGACGACAGGGGGAGGCGATTGGGAGGCCTTATTGAAAATCTATATACCAAGTCGCCTTTAACCTACTCTGGACTTGGAAATTGAGGGCTTGTAGGTGTCAGCATGGGAAAATTGAAGATCGGCTTGATCGGTTGCGGAGGCATCGCCGGGGCTCATACGGAAAGGTTGAAGACCTTGGAGGATGCACAGCTGGTCGCCTTTGCCGACATTGTCGAAGATAAGGCGAAGTCGTTCTCTAAGAAATATGGCGGCAGACCCTACCTTGACTGGCGTACAATGCTAGACAAGGAGAAGCTGGACCTAGTCTGGATCTGCCTGCCTCCCTTTGCCCATGAGGACGAGGTCATGGTTGCGGCGGAAAGGGGAGTCAACATCTTCATCGAGAAACCCATAGCCTTAGACATGGATCTTGCGAAGGCAATGGTCAGAGCCGTCGAAAAGGCAGGCGTCAAGAGCCAAGTTGGATACTGTTCGAGATTCGCCTATGGCGTCGAAGAAGCCAGACGACTCGTCGAAAGCGGTGAGGCCGGAGACCTGGGTCTAGCCCTAGGCTGGTACTGGTGCCATTTTCTGGGAGAAGGCTGGTGGAGAGACAGGAACAGGAGCGGAGGTCAGATCGTAGAGCAGTCTACCCACGTCTTTGACGTGCTACGTCATCTATGTGGGGAGGTGGAAGTAGCCTACGGGCAAATGAACACGGTATTCTGGAAAGATGTCCCAGACCTCACCGTCGAAGACGTGAACAGTTCAACCTTCAGATTCAAGTCTGGAGCTGTGGGCTCGATAGTCGCGACAACATGGGGAGTCCCCTCCCAATGGTGGCTGCGCTGGCTGATCGCAAGCAGAAACTACACCATGTACTCTGAGAGTCCCGGCACGTTAACCCTCTACTCAACAAAGACTCCTACAAGAACAACAACCATCTCAGAGGAGAGGGACGTGTTCCTACTTGAGGCTGAAGATCTGGTTCAAGCAGTCTTAAGTGACGGGGAAACGAGGGTCCCGATTCAAGAGGGAGCGAAAACTTTAGAGTTCACTCTCGCAGTAAGAAAGTCTATGGAGACGGGAAAACCGGTGAGCCTTCCATTACCGTAGGAGGTTTGAGTTGATGAAGAAAGGTGTGAATGCTTGGATCTATCCTTCGGACTTCACGGTCGAAAGGATACTGGAAGTATCGAAGCAGTTGGGATATGATGGTGTCGAGTTAAACCTCGACGAGAAGAATCTCGAGATGACAAGGAAAGAGCGGAAAACCATAGCCGTCAAGGCAGAGTCGCTTGGTCTGGAATTGCCAAGCCTATGCTCAGGCTTGTTCTGGAAATATAACCTTGCCAGTCCAGATGCAGCTGTCCGGAAAAAAGGGACAGAAATACTCAAAAGAGGATGCGAATTTTCAGCCGACCTGGGTGCGTCAGTCTTGCTTGTGGTTCCCGCCGTGGCTGTCCCAGAGGTCCCATACCAGGAGACGTGGGAGATGTCCAAAAGAAACATCTTGGAAGCCGCTCCTGTGGCTGAAGACTGCGGAGTGATTCTCGGAGTTGAGAACGTATGGAACAGGTTCCTTTACAGTCCGTTGGAGTTTCGAAGGTTCGTCGAGGACATCAACCACCCCAACGTGAAGGTTTACTTTGATGTCGGAAACTTTCACTTGCTGGGCTTCCCCCAACAGTGGATCAGGTACCTTTCGGACCTGATTGTCTGCGTCCATGTAAAGGATTTCGAGAGATCAACCTTGCAGTTCAAGCCTCTGCTTCAGGGAGATGTCCCGTGGCGAGAAGTCATGAAGGCTTTGGGTGACATAGGCTACGATGGCTTCCTGAACGTGGAGGTTCCGCCATACCCAGGCCACCCCATAAAGTCATCTATGGACAGCAAGACCTCGTTAGACGTCATCTTGGGCATGACGTAATTCCGGAGGCTCGTCGAGAAAATGAGCACAGTTTTTCCTGAGTCTAAGCTTGCAATGGGACAGATGCTGGTCGAGGACGGAAAGATGGAGCGGAATCTCGAACGCGCAGAACAGATGGTAATCGAGGCAGCCAGAAAGAACTGTGATATAATTGTCCTGCCTGAATGTCTGGATGTAGGCTGGACGCATCCCAGCGCCCGCGAATTGGCAAAAGAGATACCTGGCGAGACATCAGATAGGCTTTGCCAAGCCGCCGAACGCAACCGAATAATGCTGGTCGCGGGCCTATCTGAGCGGGACAGCAGCCGCATCTATAACTCAGCCATCCTTGTGGATGAGAAGGGCAGAATCCTGATCAAGCACAGAAAAATCAATGAGCTGACGATAGCACACGACATCTACAGCATAGGCAACCTGCTTTCGGTTGCTGAAACAAGGCTCGGCACAATCGCAGTGAACATATGCGCAGACGACTTTGAGGATTCGCTTGCTATCGGCCATGTTCAAGCTAGAATGGGAGCCCACTTCATATTCTCCCCCTGCTCCTGGGCAGTGGAAGCCGAACACGACAATGCCAAGGAACCCTACGGCGAGTTCTGGTTGAAATCTTACCGGAAACTGTGCAAGCTATATGGAATCACAGTGGTTGGCGTCAGCAATGTCGGTTGGATCACAGCCGGACCTTGGAAAGGAAGAAAGGTCATAGGCTGTTCCCTAGCCGTTAGTCCGGAAGGAGAGGTTCTTGCCCAAGGACCCTACGGACCGGATGCCGAATCCCTAATCATAGTGAAGATTCAGGCAAAACCAAGAGAAGTCAAGGGAACAGAATACGGGTCGTTCCTCAAAAGAAAAGGATACAGAGGACCTTAGTAGCAAAATTCTGTTTCATCCTTTCGGTTGACTTAGATTTAAAAGACTCCTTGTCTTTGCATTATTGAGGGATTCATTGTTGAGTAGGGAGAGAAAGAGGGAGGCATTAGAGAGAATGCCGCCTGCCTTCCGTGAGCAGTACTTCTCGTTGTTTGCGGGTCCTGAGCCTGAGACGCTTCACGCAGACCTTTACCAGAGGCTCATAGACGACGAGACAGACAGGATCGTCCGCCAGCTGAAAGACTACAACCAGAGCCGAAAAAACCTGATAGAGAAGGTACGCGGAAAAATAAGGGTTGGGAGGGTTAAGCGTGATGAGAAGGTCGCAAGCACGCGAGTTGTAGCCTCAGATGCGGGAAACAATGGTGTCGACCTGAGATCCGCTTTCATACCGCTCTATGCCTCTGCAGCATTGGCGACGGAAGGCTGGAAGATCATCGATGACCCGGTCTTCAGAGCTGGCAAGGCAGACGTTTGGGCAGACGAATTCAGAGCGCAAGATAGAGAATCCCTCTTAGCCTCGAAAATCCAGTACAAGATCACTGAGGAGGCGGTGGAGCGGTGGGGACCGGAAATTGTGGTTTTTGACGGCACACTGATCATGCACTTCTGGCTCTTACCTCTCAGGGGGTCTACTTCAGGCTATTACAGAGACTTTGATGATACATTAAGGCTTGCAGTCGGTCTAATCCACACATGCTATCTGAAGGACATACCTATAGTGGGATTCGCGAAGAGAACGAGAGCAAACCACATTTGCAGGAGATTCGGCAGACCGCAGATGAGGGACACAGCGCTCCTCGATCTGGTTCTCCGCCTCGGAGAGTACACTATTCCTAAGCGGCAACCCTTGAGCGGACTTGTCGTACGCAACTATAAGCGGAAAGCCTTGGAGTTCGGCATCCCGGCGGATGATATCGGGAAGATCACGAACTTCTACTCTTCTTACATTAGAACAGGGTTAACAACTCCCTTTCGACTGGAGATCCCTGAATACTGTCATGACCGCTTAGAGAAGATTAGCTCAGTCTTGTGTGTGACTTCAGAGGAGGAGAACGGGATACCGTTCTCGGTTAATGAGGCTGACCGCCTCACCAAGGTGACTGCAAGCATCTCAAACATACGTACTCTGATGATCTATTCCAAGGCGCTGGATCTCGTAAACAAAGGTGAGATGGACCTGGCGGATCTGAACCTTCTCGCCTTACAGCACGGTGAGTCGTGGGCTATCAATGACGGCGAGTACCTGTCGAGGCTTCTAACTGGAAGATGAGGAGGTGGAGATGATGACTAAGCCTGAGATGAAACCGGTGGGTTACGCCCTTTCCGGATGTACTCACGATTTCCTTAGCTTTGTCGTTATGGAAGATGCTCGGGTGAAGGTCAACTACTTCTACTTCATCGACCATCCGACAAACCCAGATGCACAGGTTCTGGTCAGGACTTTCAGGACCCAGCCATATAACCCTGAGATGATCACGGGGAGAACCGGTCCACTGGCTGGCAAGAAGGGCAGAAGGGCGGACTATGGGAAGCGTCTCGAATACACGATCGCCTTTGCCGAGATCCTTGGCTATTACGACGAGAGGCGGAGATGGCGGATGATGGAGGTGGCGCCTTCGCCGTGGGACTACGTCTACGAGCCGAACGAGGAAAATCTGCGCAGATTCTTCATCCCGAAGACGACATCCGCCGACGCGCTTATGCTTGAGGTAGGAAAGGTTCGCGGGACCAACATACCTGTCTACGTGGACTTGAACTCCGTCGCGAAGGGGCACATGTTCGTCGCGGGGATGACGAGGTCAGGCAAGTCCAGCTTCATCATAAACATGGTTGCCAAGGCTTCGCGACTGAAGCCTCGACCGCACTTCGTCATCTTCGACATAAGAGGCGAATACAACAGTCTCGTAAAATATGGCGCCAGAATGGTTCCGTACGTTAAGTTTACTCCTGCAATAAGAGACCCCGACCTCATAGTCAGCAAACTTGAACTGAAGGGAAAGGAAAGGACTGTTGTCCTCGATGCGCTGCGTTCGTTGCTTTCTGATGGTTCGGAGATAAGCCGAGACAGCATACTTGCCAAGGCGGAAGACATACTTGAGAGGGGAGTAATATACAAGTCGCCTGCGGCTCAGGAGAAGTCTCTCTCAAGCATGAAGTGGCTCCTCGATAGCAAGGGCGACTTTATTGACCGCCAAGCGAATCCCTTAGACGTGATCAGAGAGATAGAGGATACCTTTACTCTGATTGTCGACTATTCAGTTGATGCCGACATTGAAGCCCAGCAGAGAACCGCTGAGCACATTTTGACCCAGGTGAGAAGACATGCCATGGAGAGAAAGGATTACGGAGACTTCGCATGCGTCATGGCAGTCGAGGAAGCCCAGTACTTCGCCCCGGAAAGAGGGTTCGAGATGAGGGAGTCAAGCGTCCAATCAAGGGTCAAGGCTTCGATGATTGAAACCTCAAGCCAAGCCGGGGGATACAATGTAGGCCTAATCCTCATGACTCAGAGACCAGCCTACGTCTTAAAGAGCTGTATATCACAATGCAACTCCGTCGCCTGTTTCAGGCTGAAGAGCGGAAACGACCAAGACGCCATCCTGCAGTACACAGAGTACGGCTCAGAAAGGCTTCGAGACTATCTGCCCGGGCTTGCCGACCACGAAGCGATGCTCTGGGGACTGGCTGTTCCAACGCCCTTTCCAGTCATTGCTGAGATAGAGGTCGACGAATACCCGCAGAAGGCTGTTGCCTTCGCAAAGAGCGCTTGGGAAAAGATGGAAGAAAACACTGCATCCAAAGGAGAAAAGCCTACCGGCTTGCCGCTTCATCTACAGAACCCCTGAAAGAGTAGCTGAGAAGACTCTGGGATGAGCCACTATGAAGGTTCTTATTGGCACAGACTTCCACGGGAACGAAGCCATGTTTGAAAGCTTCGCTGCTAAAGCCGAGGAAGAACGGGCAGAGATCATAGTCGTCTGCGGGGACCTAACTCACTTCGGCAATCTCACGCAAGCTCAGCATCTTCTATCGGTGCTCATCGCAGCAAGGGTTCCTGTACTCTTCGTTCCCGGGAACTGCGACCCACCTTCACTTGTAGGCGTAGACATTGAGGGCGCGAAGTGCATTCACGGGGCAAGCGTCTCCTACGGCGAAATGACCTTTCTGGGCGTTGGGGGCAGCCCTCCCACGCCCTTCAGCACCCCGTTTGAGGTGACGGAAGAGGAGATGCTGGAGGCTTTGAACCATGCTTCTGCGAATCTCGGTGGCGGTCGTTGGATCGTTCTGGTTTTGCATACCCCACCGTTCAACACGAGGCTGGACAAGACCGGTCGGGGCCGACATGTTGGAAGCGTCAGCGTAAGAAGGTTCATAGAAGAGACGAAACCTTCAGTTGTGTTCTGCGGCCACATCCACGAAGCCAAGGGAAAAGACCGAATCGTCAATACGATCCTCGTCAACCCCGGACCGGCGAGACACGGTGACTACGTTATAGCTCTGTTTGACGAATATCTCACGATTGAATTCCATTCGCTGTGACCTTGGGAGCAATGTTTAAAAAGGTTTGCAGCGGATAAGTCTTGACCTTTACGAGGGATAGTGCATGCCGTTTCAGAAGGGCGACTTCATCCTGATCGACTACGTGGCTAGAGTATCCGAGACAGGAGAGGTCTTCGACACCACAAAAGAAGAAGTGGCAAAGAAAGAGGGCACACACCGGGAAGGCGGAATCTACGAGCCCAGCCTAGTTGCGGTGGGCGAAGGCTGGGTTCTGAAAGCCTTGGACGAAAGCCTACTGAATCTTGAACTCGGCAAGACTGAGAAGATCGAGATTTCTCCTGAGAAAGCCTTTGGAAACCGGGACCCAGAGAAAACTAGGATGTATCCGCTTAGAAAATTGACATCCCAAGGTGTTACCCCTCAGGTGGGCATGCGCCTTGAGGTTGACCGCCGTCTCGCCACTGTGAGAACGATAGGGTCTGGCAGGGTCCTGTTGGATTTCAATCCTCCGCTGGCTGGGAAGACGCTTGTCTATGAGGTTACAGTTCAGAAGAGGCTCGAGACTGCGAAGGAGAAGATTGGAGCCCTGATCCACAGAAGGATGCCTCAGGTCGCCGTCGACAAGTTCTCTCTGCAGATGAGAAAAGGTCAGGTAACAATAGAAGTTCCTGAAGAGGCCTTCTACATCGAAGGCCTCCAAATAGTGAAGAGAGGCGTATCAGTCGACATACAGAAGTTCTTCCCAGAGACCAAGACAGTGAAGTTCGTCGAGGCCTTCAAGAAGCCAGAACGCGCCGAAGAGAAACCGTCTTCAGAGCAAGCCCCCCAGGGCACTGAAGGCTCCCAGTGACCCCTGACACTTCACATCGATCCCTATCCCTAAGACCAGTGGGAAAGCACAGGCTGTAGTTCTCGCATCCTTCCACCTTACATTCAGGTGTCTGGAAGGCTATAACGACGCCTGCGATTGCCTTTTTGGAGAGTATTGCAGCCGATATCTCGGCGCTAACTACCTCCACGACCTGCATCTCCGTCTCATATTGTCTACAAGGTAGAGTCTTCTCGCGGACCCTGACAATCCTATAGACACGTTCAGGCTCCACGTTCTTGACGCAGACCTGGGAATACTCACAGATTCCACATTTTGAACCGGGTCCCCTGTGAATAAAGACTGTCCCAACGTGCGCCTGCCCAACGCCAATAAGAGTGACGATCTTCCTGCCCTTAAGAGCCTGTGATCTTCCCATAACACAAACCCTAGTCAATAACGCCAGTAGTCTTGGCCAGTTCGTAGGCAGAATCGCGAGTTAACGGCTTCTCGTTCAGGATTGTGTATCTTTCAGGCCGGATCGTTGCTGCCTTCACCAAAGCCTCGACAACATGCTCCGCCTCTATGCCGATCTCCTCAGCCGTGACGGGCGCCCCAACCTTGCGCAATGTGTCCCTAATGACTCTCCATTTCATCCCATGAAGCGAAGCCATCATTATCGTTCCCAAACCGCATTGCTCACCATGGAGAGCAGGCTTCGGCGCAATCAAATCTAAGGCGTGGCTGAACAGGTGCTCGGAGCCGCTGCAAGGTTTGCTGGTTCCGCCTAGGCACATGGCTACGCCGCAGCTCACGAGAGATTCGAGAAGCACTCTCAGCCCTTCCTCTGAACCTGGCTTAAGCATGTCTGCGTTTTGAACTATGTGTTGTGCGCTCATAAGAGCCAAGCTGCCCGTGTACTTGGCATAATACTCTCGTTTCCTCCTGTGCGCGAGCTTCCAGTCGCGGATTGACGTGAACTTTGCGATGATGTCTCCGCATCCGCTTGCTATGAAGCGATAGGGCACATTGATGATGACGCTTGTGTCGGCTATCACGGCTATTGGCGACGTAGCTTTTACGGAGTAGGGTCTATCCAAACCCTTGACAGAGGCAAAGGGGCTCGCCATACCGTCGTGTGAGGCTGTTGTCGGTACACTTATGAAGGGGATTCCCAGGCGGGCAGAACTCAGTTTTGCGATATCGATCTTTGTCCCACCGCCTATTCCTAAGACGACCTGAGGCTTCAGATTGTCGATCTTCTCCTCGGATTGCTTCACGTCCTGCAAGGTTGGGATATTTGAGGGAACAACGTGACAGTTGACTTCTAAGCCACTGTCTTCAAGTAGGTCGAGGACCCTTAGGGCGGCTATCCGCATAGTGGTTGGGCCGGTGATTATCAGAGCGCTCTCCGTCAAGCCCAGTCTCCTGCAGACGTCACCCGCCAAGTCTAGGCTTCCGTTTCCCACAATTATCTCTCGGGGGAGTTCCATGCGGTGGAGGTTCGAACTCAAAGACGCTCATCTCAAGGGCGTAGCTTAGAATTACTCTTAGAGACGATTTAAGCCTTCTTTTCCGAGGCTTACCAGAGAGCCGAACCCAAAGAACACCTCAGAAAGGGACTCTCAGAACCCAGAAAAAACGCAATAAAAGAGTGGAAAGAGCCAAAGCAATATCTGGAATCTAAATCCTTTTTTCACAACACTTAAATGTAACCTATTGGTTATAACTAAATCTCCTAGCATTTGCCACTCTCTTGTTTAGCCAGAGCAGACCAAAATTCGCAAGAGTGTGGTTCTCGGAGAAGTCAAGAGATGCGCGGGATCCTTAGCCAATTGGCATTTAGGGGAACTACTACGGTGGGTGCTGTAGCCAGAGACGGCCTTGTTCTGGCTTCAGATACGCGGGTAACTATGGGGTCTCTCATAGTTCATAAGAAAGGCAAAAAGGTTTACAGGATAGACGACCACTTGGCCATGACAATTTCAGGAGTAGTCGCTGACGCCCAGCGAACCGTGGAGATACTCAGAGCAAACTCGCGGATCTACCGCCTAGAGAGAAAGGGACCGATGCCAGTTGCCGTTGCAGCCCGGCTGGCTTCAAACGTCTTCTTCTCGCATCGCCTCGACCCCTTCATGACTCAGATAGCGATTGGCGGAGTTGACAATTCGGTGCCGCATCTTTTTTCTCTAGATCCCCTTGGCAGCATAATCGAGGAGGATTATTTCGCAACAGGTTCAGGTTCACCCATAGCTTATGGTATCCTTGAGGAGAGATATCGGAAAGACCTTCCGCTTCAAGATGTCCTGCCGATTGTTGTCCGATCGGTTAACTCCGCCATGAAGAGAGACGTCATGAGCGGAGACGACTTCGATGTCATCATCATAGACCAGACTGGCTATCACGAGCTGAACGCTGATGAAAAGAAGGCTTTAGCTAGCCCCTGACATGCCGATGACGAAGGAGAAAGAAGGAAGTGCCTTCCGTAGACAAGAGTAAAGTCGAGATCAGACAGACCATACTGGAGCACATTCCGAAAGAGGCGGAGATCACACGCATCGAATTCGAAGGTCCATCTCTGGCGATTTATGCAAAGAAACCTGAGATCCGTGTTACTAACAGCCGCCTCATTACCGACATCGTCAACCTCATAAAAAAGAGGATAGTGATAAGGTCAGACCCTTCAGTGAGACTTCCCGAAACCGAAGCCCAAAAGGCAATAGCTGAGATAGTGCCCCAGGAGGCCGAGGTGACCAATGTCCTCTTTGATCCGACGCTTGGCGAAGCCATAATCGAAGCGAAGAAGCCGGGAATAGCCATAGGCAGGGATGGCGTGGTTCTACATGAGATCGTGCTCAAGACACGTTGGATACCCCGCGTGCTGAGGAGCCCTCCGAAACCGTCGAAGATAATGGCGCACGTGAGACACTCTCTCTACGCTGGAAGCAAGGAACGTGAAAGGATACTTCGCAACGTTGGCGAAAGAATCTTCCGTCCTCTATTGCATGAGGTGGGAGACGTTAGGGTCAGTATGCTGGGCGGCGCCCGAGAAGTAGGACGATCGGCATTTCTAGTTCAGACCAGAGAAAGCCAAGTCTTAATTGATTGCGGCATCAACCCTGGTTCAACGAGGCACTTTGAGTCTTTTCCCAGGTTCGACATGTCTCAATTTGATCTGGAATCCTTGGATGCTGTCATCATAAGCCACGCTCATCTTGATCACTGTGGCTTCCTTCCTTTCTTGTACAAGTATGGCTTCGATGGTCCCACGTACTGCTCCGTCCCGAGTTTGAGCCTTATGACTTTGCTTCAGTTAGACTATCTCGATGTCTTGACTAAACAGGGGCATACCCTCCCATATGATCAGAAGGATGTGCGTGAAAGTGTGTTGCACACCATTCCTTTGAGGTTCGGCGTTGTCACAGATATCGCTCCTGATATTCGTTTGACATTGCACAACGCGGGGCACATTCTGGGTTCCTCCATAGTTCACTTGCACGTTGGGGAAGGCTTTCATAACATAGTCTACACTGGAGACTATAAGTATGGAAAGACCATGCTGCTCGAGGCGGCGGCGAGAAACTTTCCAAGAGTCGAAACAATAATCACTGAAGGCACGTACAGTGCTCCGGGAGACATCATGCCGTCGAGAGAGGAGGCTGAGAAAAACCTTGTCTCAATCATCAACGAGACCCTTAACCGGGGCGGAAAAGCCATGGTTCCCGTCCCAGCAGTCGGCAGAGCTCAGGAGATCATGCTGATTCTTGACCAGTATATGAGGAGGGGGGAGCTTAAGGAGGCGCCGGTCTTCATCGAGGGGATGATATCTGAAGCCACGGCTATTCACACGGCTCACCCCGAGTATCTGTCCAGGGAGGTTCGGAACGGCATTCTTAACCAAGGGCTGAACCCGTTTGAGTCCGACTATTTCACGATGGTTGAGCATCCGAGCGCTAGGCAAGATATAGTTGGGGGCGAACCAAGTATCATAGTCGCCACAGCGGGTATGCTTGAAGGAGGACCAATAATCGACTATTTCCAGCAGCTGGCACACGACAAACGGAACGCCATAGTCTTCGTCAGCTATCAGATCGAGGGAACCTTGGGACGCCGCGTGCAGAAGGGCCTGCCTGAGGTTTCGATAATGAACTCTGAAGGAAAAATCAAGGTCATAAAATGCGATCTAGAAGTCTACACGGTGGAGGGTTTCTCCGGGCACTCTGACAGAAGGCAGATAATAGGCTACATCCGCAGGGTCTCGCCTGACCCAGAGAACGTCATCGTATGCCACGGCGAGAGAGCTAAATGCATTGGACTTGCTGATTACCTGCAGAGAAGATACAAGATCAGGGCGACGGCGCCGGACATTCTTGAAACTATGCGGCTTAGGTAGACGACTCGCCTCAGGATTCGGCTGTCTTTTCTCTCCACACTTTGACGAAGAAGGGCGTTACGACGATGCGTTCCTCTCCCAACCGGGCTATGTCGCCGCCGATCTGCTCCGTAAACTCGGACAGTTCCCCGACGGCGCGTTTGACATCGTCCATGCTCCTTTCGGCCAACGGACCAAGTCTGACTATGAGAATGTTTCCTGACTTAACCTCATTCTTGACCGTGTCCACATCTTCGAGTGAACGGAGAACCGACGCCTTAAGGTAAATCCTACGTGGAGCAACAGAAGCTTTGGAGGCAGGGGCGGTCGACGCCGTTGGAATGTCCAGCAGCTTTTTTCCAGAAGGCTCTTCCTCTTTTTTGACTTTGCTGATTATCTTCTCGATGACTTTTCCCAGATTGACGTTTGACAATAGCTCACCTCACAACGTAACGCTCGTCAGGCAAAGCTTAGATAGTCTATGAAGTCTTAACTCTTTCGTTTTCATCTCAAGGCGTTCTGCCGAGGTTCCAGATGTCGTCGCCGATATAGACCAGATTCTTGAAGACCTTGCCTTTCTTGAGGTTCTTTGCGGTTTCAGAGTCTAACAGAGACCGGACGATGGCTATAGGCTTTCTGTTTTTCGCATCCAACACGACTGCTAGGCTTTTCTCTTTGAAGTCTCCTTGTATCTCGGCTATTCCAGGCGCCATGACGTCAGCTCCGCTGCATATGTGTTGCACAGCACCCATATCTACTATGACTTTTGGGAGACGGGAAAGGAACTCCTCGAAAAAGAGTGTTGGAAAGAGGTCTTCTTCGGACTTCGCCAAGAGGGGAAGAGCGTTTACTAAGAAGACCTTATGTCTAGGGGTTTCAATGACCTCTACTTGGGGTTTTGATCCGAACATGTTGTCCGCGTCTATCCTAAGTGTTCTAGATGCCTCATCTAGGAGAAGTTTTGCTTCCTTTTTTCTGAGGAAATATCGGCGGACAATCTCGGACATGGATTAGAGTTTGATAGCAATACATATAAAGTTGCGGTTCTTCTTACAAGAAGGAAACGCTAGCATGGCAGAGAGGACCGTAGGAGATCATGGCGACCCAAATCCTTGAAGAGAGCCTCGGGAAAACCGTCCTGATTAGGCTTAGGGGCGGCAAAAGCATAAGGGGAACGCTGCGGGGATTCGATCAGCACCTCAACCTCGTCCTCGAAAAGGCTGAAGACGTCACAGACAGGGACAGCACCGAGGAACTGGGTTTGATCATAGTCAGGGGAGACAACGTTGTCATGATCTCTCCGCCTCCAAGGTGAAATGACAGATGGGCAAAGGTACGCCCTCTTTTGGTAGACGAATGGGCAAGACTGTCCATATCCGCTGTAGACGCTGTGGAAGAAGGTCTTACCATGTTACTAAGAAGCGATGCGCAGCCTGCGGGTATGGTGAGTCGCCTAGGATGAGGCGGTACCTATGGCAGACCAAGAAGGTCAACAGAGTAAGGCTCATCTAGTTCTTGAAGGACCTTCGGGAGAAAGCGTTTAAATAACACGGTTGGGAAAGATAGCAGAATCGACGGGATTCAGGCCATGGTTAGAAAAGCGAGGATAAAGCTGACGAGCACAGACTACAAGAAGCTCGAGAACATATGCGGAGAACTCAAAACCATAGCCGAGAGAAGCGGCGTAAAGGCGAATGGGCCAATCCCGTTGCCGACGAAGAAGCTCCGCGTACCAGTTATGAAGAGTCCTTGCGGCGAAGGAACCAAGACGTGGGACAAGTGGGAACTTCGCATCCATAAACGTTTGATGGACATCGACGCCGAAGAGAGGGTCATGCGCAGAATCATGAGGATGCGGGTTCCGGAAGAAGTCTTCATAAGCATTGAGCTAATCTGATTCTTCGCGGTTCATTTTTCGGTTCTTGTTATCTGTAGCCGACATTTCCCGACGCTAGAAGAGAAGATATCTCAGGACAGCCAACCCCAAGAACAAGGATACAGAGAAGCTGACCGCCCAGACATGCTTGCTCCACCAGAAGACTTTCGCCCCGTCCAGAATGCCATACGGGATAAGATTGAGAAGAGCTAGCCAAACGCTGAGAAATGCAGCGTCGAGCATCATCAGAGCAAAGGAGCCATCTGGAATGAGAAAATACAAGGCAAAAAACAATGATGTAAGGGCAATGCTTGTAAGAGGTCCCGAAAGCGCCGTAATCCCAACGATCTTCTTGTCGGCTGCACCAGCTATCAAGACTGCTCCAGGCGAGACGAATTTCAGAGGAATCGGTGCGATCGAGATCAACGTCAAAAGTGCGCCCATCAAGCTCAGCCTGAACTCAGCCCACAAGCCGTAATGTCTAGCAGCTGCCTTGTGTGCGAGTTCATGGGTCAGAAACATAGCCGCGAAGGTCAGAGCTGATATGAGGAACATCAATGGCTCTCGGAAAAGGAAGGAGACCCATTCGTAGACTGGTTTGTGTATCGATAGCCCCACCCCCATAACAATCACCGCGCTGACTGCCAAGTGCAGCGTCTCAGTGGAGCTCGTCAAACGTGGTTTTCTGAATACGAACGGATAACCCGCCAAAGTCCCTTTCTCAAGCGGTGGGGCTTTGGATTCACCAGAAGGCGGACGATACTCCTCAGCTGGGGGACGTTGCGTTCTCACCCTTAGGAGTTCTGGGCAGGCGTGATTTTCAGGCAGCCTATGTTCCGGGCAGAAGTATCCGGCGCAGAATGGGCACCTGAAGGGAAGGTCAACATTGTTCCCGCAATATTGGCACTTCAAGGCGATTCCCACTTTCGGGTCCGCAAGTCCAAGAGTAGGTGTCATGGCCGTTACTTAAAAGCTTGCTTTTGCAGTCGGCGTCTTGGTCGCAGGTTCGAGGAGATAGCTGACTCTGACCATCTTTACCGTCATCTGCGATCGCAAAGAAACCTGTGGAACAGGTGTTCCAGGGATGTCGCCGAAATGGCATTGTGACCGTAATCCCGGACCGAGAGCCTCACATGTGTGCCGGTCTTCGCCTGAAGCCGTGAAAAAGGATAAAAGGTGATGCCGCGACTAGCTGGTGGAGGCTCAGCATTTGGCTGGGCACGGAAGCAAGAGGATTCCAGTCATCCTTGACACGGACATCGGAGGCGACATAGATGACACTTGGGCATTGGCATTTCTGCTGAGGTCCCAAGAGCTCGACCTTAGACTTGTCGTGACAGAGACGGGAAACACGACCTACCGTGCAAAGGTCGCTGCCAAGATGCTGGAGGCCGCGGGAAGGACGGACGTACCCATCGGCGTAGGGCTTCACCTAGGCGAGGAGACTGACCGACAATCCGCTTGGGTTGAGGACTACGACCTAGCAGACTACCCCGGCGGCATCTGTCACGATGGCGTCAAGACCTTGATCAAGACCATAATGGACTCACCGGAACTGGTCACGCTAGTATGTATAGGTCCTGTGCCCAATATCGCTGCAGCATTGGAACGTGAGCCCAGAATTGCTGAAGGAGCCCGGTTTGTAGGGATGCATGGTTGTCTCCGGAAGAGTCCGCTGGAATATGGAGGTGGTGGAGGCATCGTCAAGGAATACAATGTGGCGGCAGACCCAAAAGCCTGCCAGAAAGTCTTCACGGCGCCTTGGGACATGGTGATTACGCCGCTTGACACATGCGGCTTCGTGAGACTTGCAGGCGAGAAATACCGCGTCGTCCGCGGCTTTGACGACCCACTTGCCCAAGCCCTTATGGAGAACTACGGGATCTGGCTGAGAGCTGGGCACGGTGATTGGAGGCGGGAATTCGAGTCTAGGAGCTCCATTCTCTTCGACACGGTCGCAGTTTACCTCGCCTTCTCGGAAGAGTTGCTTGTCATGGAGAAACTTGGCGTCCGAGTGACTGATGACGGCTACACCGTCATCGATGATGAAGCAAAGACCATTAACTGCGCGACAGAATGGAAGGACCTTTTCGCATTTCAGAATCTCCTCGTAGAACGACTGACGGGGATACGAATCTGACATCCCAGGCAAAATGAAAACCAAGACCTAACAGAAGATCGGGTCTTCTCAGAGCCCGGAGAAAAAGGTTCAAATAAAAAGAAGGCTCTATATAAGACGGTAAAGCCGGGGTGGCCGAGCGGATAAGGCGCAGGCCTTGAGCGGCAAAGCCCAAGCCAGCCTGTGGCCCTTCGGGGCCACATGGGTTCGAATCCCATCCCCGGCGCCAAACATCAAAATCTCTGTTTAGATTTTTCCTCGAAGTTTTCAGTGCTATTTACAATGTGGCTCATTGGCAACTCGACATCCGCACTGTTTAATAACACTGTTGGCAACGATCATATTCATGCAGATGGGAATTTCACTTTCTGTTAAGGAATTTAGGAAAGAGGCAATTATCCTAGATGATTTAGTAGATTTCTTTGAGTTACATCTTACTGGCAAGGAGGATGTTTCAGGTATTCTTGAAATTGAACATAGACTTCTCGCACACCTAGCCGAACTTGATCGCATGTGCTTTGAGTCTCTAGAGTTGGCAAACCGTCTTGGTGTTGATAGAGCAGTGATACACTTCTTTACGCGAAGTAAGATAGCCTTTGACGAAAAGATAGCGATACTTGATAGGTTACAAAAGAAAGCTATTGGAGATGGCATCGCACTATATCTCGAAAATACAGAAGAAAGTGTTAACGAGCTGAAGAAGCTCTTTGCGAGAATACCTCGATTAAAGTTCTGTCTTGATGTGGGACATGCAAGTCTCTTTTCAAATAATCCTTTAGATTTTGTAGAGGCCTTTAGTGATAGGTTGGCGCACATTCATGTCAGTGACAATAGGGGTGGCGACTCCGAAGAAGATGATCTTCATCTACCACCTGGCGATGGCACGATCGATTTCCAACACATCTTTTCAGAGCTGAAGGCCATAAATTACGATAAAACATTGACGCTTGAACTTTATCCTTTCTCTGACATAAATGTAAAAGTGGAGGGACTACGTCTTTTGAGAAAAAACTGGGACAGTGCCGAGCCGCCGCTCTAAATAACACAAGAAAGATTGCTCTATTTGAATATAAATTGAAGCCAAAAACCGAGGGCACAGTTAAGTCAATTGGCTCAAAGGCAATATCATAAAATCAAGCTTGTCATCTCATCCCTGGTGCCACTCAACGTAAGAGGGCTTTCACGCCCGATTCTGAGTCATCCATACCCGTACTTAGGCACTCAGCGTGATTAAGCTTTGACAACGTGGATGGGTGGAGTTGCTGTGGTGTACAGGTTCACGATCAGTCCAATTCTGTTCTCTCGGATTGGACTACTAGATTGCGTCATGTTCTTCCATCCTAGAAATCGATCCTGGGAATGGTCGCAAGTCCAATCTGTTCTCTGCGGTCGCTGACGCGACTCGCATTATACCATAGGTACCACTGGCCTCGGAAATAGACCACATAGGGCTTATACACATTGCAGTCATCCCAGGTTCCAGGAGAACCTGGTTTGACTATTGGATTACGAGGGTAACGCTCCCATTTATGAATGCCATCCACGGAGCGGGCCATTCCAATCTGAGCTCTCTCAAAACCTGCTGCGAAGCCGATGTAGAATGCGAGGTAATCTTTCTCTCTGGGGACTATGCATGCTGCAGTAACACGGTCGGATTCCCATCCTCCAACCGGGCGGAGGACGGGGTTAGAAGGCTCACGTTGCCAGTGGATGCCATCTTTGCTTTGGGCGTATCCGATGGCGTCTGGCTCGTACATTTCCCCTCCTGAATACCACATTTGGAACCTGCAATCCCTATACAGAATGTGAGGGCACATGACACTGTTTTTCTCCCATACCTCGGTAGGCTCTAGCACTGGACTGATATCCAGTCGTTTCCATTGCAGGCCATCTCGGCTTGTTGCTAGTCCGATCATGCTTTTCTTCTTGTCCATGTTTTGTCCAGTGTACCACATGTACCAGTTGTTGTCCACCTTGAGGACGTGAGGACGGTTGACGCTACTCTTCTCCCACTCAATCTTCGGGTTCACCTCAAGGACGATGCGCGGGCCAGTCCAGTGGACCCCATCCCGGCTCTCACTATAGGCAATGGAATGTAGGTCCCGCCATGAAAGCCACATGCGTAGTTTGTCGCCTTCCGGCATCACACAGCAGTCAAAGAGGCCTTGTAGGCAATAGCCCGGACCCAGCACAGGGTTGTCTGGGTGTTTTGTCCATTCAGTCATCGTTTCAGCTCCTCCAGCAATGGGCTGTGCAATTGGTTTTCACGTTTCCGTCCGCATAGCGCTTTTTCTCAAGACGGGATTGTCCTCTCCGTGAAGCCATCTCAAGCCACCTGGCCAACCCTTGTTGGCCATGTTGAGTATTGAACGATAGTAATCGTTCAAGCCACTTACTGTATAGTTATAGTCCTTCCATTGCCAGACAAAATAGTTCGTGATTGTTGCGGCTCTGAACTGTTCTGGTCTTGTGTATAGGGTTGATTCGTTTCTCCAATGGCGTTTCACGAGTTGCGCGTCTTTCATCAAGTCCCATGTCGACGCAGGCTTGCCTCCTATATGGCGATAGACAATACCGGTCGCTGTGTCGACAGCTCCCCAATTTGCAGTCTGATGAGCCTCTATGATTGCGTGTCCGCTGTAAGCCTTCCTGGTGTCAGCCAGCATCACTAGCCTAGCAGGGAATCCAGCTACCTGGCAGAGCACACATCCAACCCTTGCGAGTTCGGTGCACCATTCTGAACCCCGCTCAATGATGTCTTCTTCAATTCCGCCGATCCGAATTCTATCGAGGTCATCCTCGGCCTTTTCTTGAAGGCGACTTGTGAACAGTGCGATCCTTTCAACGCTTTCCTCATCTGAAGAGCAACCAGCAGCTATCGATTTCACACGGGACTCAAGTATGGGCCGCGTTCCCTTCCTGTACGAGACCTTCAAAGGAGTATACGCCTTGTAAAGGTAGTTAGCGGTCTTGGAGCAGAGCTTGACCATACTTTCGGCAAGAACGCGGTCCACTGACCCTTGAGCGTTCGAGTCATTCTCCAACATCACTCGGTAAGCTGAACCGAACTGCCCTATTCCCCGGAATTCCTCAATGTCTCTCATATGTTCTCCGCTCTGAACAGCCACTCATCATATTGGACCTCTGAGGCCTCTGTAAGCCTGAGGCGTCGGAGCCGATTCGTCTGTGAGGCCTTTCTCTCTCAATCTCTTGAGGACAGCGCAGACTTCCCAGAGGTGGCAGTCAAAGTTTCTCCAGATGGCTGAGAGGGGCATAGGACCTCTCTGATCTAGGAGTTCGTAGACCTCTCTCTCCAGCTTCTTAAGGGGATAGCGTCTGAGAAGGTAGTGATGATAACCCTTGATGATACCCTCCTCGTCTTCCAGCCTAACAGCCAAAGCCACACCCAGCCCTAATGCACACTCAGTAACTATAGGACTCCAATATTTTAGCTGTTCCTCTAGGACGGGATTGCGGTTCCTCATATCTCAAGGGCTTCTTTTCGGTATGGATCCGAAGACTCAACAGCGGTCTGAGCCGGATCTCTGCGCTGATTTTGTCGGAAACATCTCCGTGGGTCTTCTTCGGGAATGGGAACACTAAGACGGATTCACGGTACTGTTTTGGGCTTCATAAGTGCTTTATGAAGTTCCCTTCTTTTAACACACGGAGGGATTACTCTGGAGACTCTTGTTGAACAAGGACTCAGGAAAGAGCCGTACGAATCCCGAGTCGTAGAGAAGAGCATTGAAGAGATCGCGAGAGAAGCCATACCACGAATAACCGTATTGGGCATCGGGGGGGCTGGATGCAACATCGTCTCATGGATGAAAGAGAAGGGCGTCTCCGGCGCGTCAATTGTGGCAATGAACAGTGACGCACAACACCTAAGCATAACCAAAGCGGACAGAAGGATACTGCTCGGATACGGCATAACAAGCGGCCTAGGATGCGGGGGCTTTCCAGAGCAAGGCGCTAAGGCAGCCGAGGAAAGCTCAGGCGAGATAGAGAAAGAGGTAGCCAGCTCAGGCCTGGTCTTCATAACGGCTGGTCTCGGCGGAGGAACAGGAACAGGCGCCTCACCAGTCGCTGCAAAGATTGCGAAGGACTTGGGCGCATTGACGTTGGGCGTTGTCACGATCCCGTTCCAAGTTGAGCGGTCTAGGTTGGCGAGAGCAAAGGAAGGACTGAAGAGACTCGTCGAGGTCTGTGACGCCGTAATCGTGATCGACAACAACAGGCTCAGAAGGACAGCGGGGAATCTCCCCATAGGCGAGGCCTTCGCTGTTGCGAACGAGCTGCTAGCGAACTTCATAAAGAACACTTCCGAGACTATAGCTATCCCAAGCCTCGTGAACCTAGACTTCGCCGACTTTAAGGCGATAATGGCAGGAGGTGGAGTGTGCGCAATAGGCTTCGGGGAAGCCTCAGGAGATACGAAAGTCGAAGACGCCGTCGAAAAAGCGTTCACCAACCAGCTGCTCGACATCGGAGAAACTAGAAGATCAGAAGGAGCATTGGTCCACATCCAAGGCGGAGACGACATGACACTGGAAGATGTCACCAGGACAGGCGAACTAGTCATAGACAGGATCGCCCCGACTGCAAAGGTTTCTTGGGGAGCCAGAGTCAACAGCAAGATGGAAGGCTCCGTGCGTGCCACCGTAGTCTTGGCGGGGGTAGAGAGCCCATTCCTAGTCGAAGGACTGCCAGCATTCAGCTCCGTCAGGGAAAATCCTGCAGAGGAACTAGAGGTCGACATAGCAAAAAAGGCTGAAGAGAAGGGAGGAAAAAAGGGTCTAAGAAGGCTCTTCGGGGTATAGAAACGGCCAGAAACACAGAAAAACGCAGACTTTCCTGAAACACTTATGCCCCCTATCTTTTTTTTGGCATCTGAACAGACGAGGAACCGAGTTCTGAAAGGCTAGGGTCAGATAGGGTTAAGAGAGCCTTGCGCGGCTTGTATTATCCGTGACGTTACATGCCCTCTAAAAAGGCGTACTCATGTTCTTGGATTGAGAAGAACAAAGAGAGGATGATCGAACTTAGCGACAAGATATGGGAACTAGCTGAACTCGGCCTGATCGAATTCAGCTCTTCGAAGCTTTTGGCTGACGAGCTGGAAAAGCACGGCTTCAAAGTTGAGCGGGGGATCGCAGGCATGCCCACGGCTTTCGTTGCTGCGTGGGGCGAAACGAAGCCAGTCTTAGGAATAATGGGCGAGTACGATGCTTTGCCAGGTCTGTCACAGAGAAGGGAACCCCGTAAGACCCCGGTAGAACCGGGAAAGCCGGGTCACGGATGCGGGCACAACATTCACGGGACGAGCGGCATGGCTGCAGCGATTGCGGTGAAGATGGCTATGGAAAAATATGGACTGAAGGGCACGGTGAGATTCTACGGATGTCCAGCAGAGGAAAATTTCAGTGGAAAAGTGTTCATGGTGCGGGACGGATACTTCGACGATGTAGATGCAGCTCTAAGCCACCATCCGGGCAGCATGAATGCAGCAACCTTAAAGAGCTGCTTGGCTGTCAGCTCTGCAAAATTCAGTTTCTACGGGAAAGCCTCACACGCGGGCGGTTCGCCAGATCAAGGCAGAAGTGCGTTGGACGCGGTGGAGCTCATGAACGTAGGGGTCAACTTCTTGCGGGAACACGTGATCCAGGATGCGAGGATACACTACATAGTTGAGAAGGGCGGAGAACAGCCGAACATCGTCCCAGCCTATGCGCGGAGCTGGTACTATATAAGGGCGCCTGAAAGAGACCAGTTGGAGTATATATACAACTGGGTGCTCGACATCGCGAAGGGAGCGGCCACGATGACCCGAACAGAGTTGAAACACGAACTCATCGGCGGCCTCCATAATCTAGTCCCGAACAGAACGATCGCGGAGTTAGTTGTCAGGAACATGAGGGAGATTGGCCCGCCGGAATGGAGCGATCAGGAAAGAGAGTTTGCAGAGGAGATAGCCAAGTCCATCACGCCCGAGATGAAAATTGAGGAACTGAGGAAGTCCAAACGCCCGGGATGGGAGAAGCTTGTAGACAAACTGATTGACGACGAGATTCCGGATCCTTGGGGCGGAGGCGAGGTGAGCCACGGCAGCACAGACGTGGGCGACGTTAGCTGGCAAACACCCACGGTCGAATTCACTACTGCCACTTGGGTTTTGGGAACACCGGGGCATTCATGGCAAGGTGTGGCTCAGAGCGGGGTCGGACTCGGGCATAAATCCCTGATATTTGCAGCAAAGGTCATGGCAGGAACCGCGATTGATCTCTTGATGGGTGAGGATCTGATCGAGAAGGCGAAGAAGGAACATGGGCAGAGAATAGGCAAGAGAGAATACAGGCCACCCATATCTGTCGGGGTTAACCCTCCCTTGGACATCTGGAGCAAACCGGGGGAATAGTAAGGAGTCCGCGTAAGCCCTATATGATCAAAACAGTGTCCGTTTTTCCCATGAGAACGGCAGACCTCAGATCGAGTGTACTCAAACGGTCGTGAGATGTGACAGATGCGCAAAAAATCCTTGGTCGCCCTCGTCTTGCTGGCTGTTCTGCTCATGTCTTATGCGGCTGGATGTTTCTCTTATTCTGGCGGGAATTATGGCCCGCCAAAGGTGAACACCAAGCCCTTCCATGAGAACGCTTCAAGAACTATGAGTCTGCCGGCTTCCATATACTATGAAAAGGCTTTTGGCAATTGGATAGGGCAAATGATTGGGAACATCTTAGGTCTTCCGACTGAAGGACGATTCATTCAAGCCCCAGACCCTGAGTATGCAGCCTACTATCCTGATGTGCCGGAGGGCGCCTTCACAGACGACGACACGAGCATGGAATGGGTTTTCTTGCATATGCTGGAAGAACATGGCCTAGGAATAGCGTATCACCAAGTCAGGGAAGAATGGATGGGGCACATAAACCAAGCAATCTGGGTGGCCAATGCTCGAGCTCGGGAGCTTATGGGCCAAGGATACCTACCGCCTGAAACGGGTTCCAAGGAGAACAACGAAAACTGGGGGGCTATCGACGCCCAGATTGAATGCGAACTGTTCGGCATTTTGAATCCTGGCTTAGGTGACCGCGCATACAAGATGGCGAAGTGGTTCGCAAGCGTGACCAACGACGACTATGCTGTGGAGGCGGCAGCATTCTATGCGACAATGTTTAGTAGTGCGTTCTTTGAAAGCGACATCTCAGCCATCGTGGAGATGGCTCTGGCAAAGATTCCCGAAAACAGTCTAACATGGGAAGTCGTCTCAGACGTTATAGAATGGCATACGGATTACCCGGACTGGAAGACTACCCGGCAGAGAATATGGGAGAAGTACGGAACATACGGCTGGGTGAGCTCCCCCCTCAACCTGGCTTCTGTTGTCATGGCAGTCTTGTACGGGAATGGAGACTTTGATCTGAGCTTGATGATCGCTGTTGCAGCTGGGTGGGATAACGACTGTAACGCCGCCACAACAGGCGGGCTTCTGGGCACAATAGTGGGAGAAAGTGGCATTCACGGGAGATGGAAGCAACCCCTCATGAACCTTTACAGGAACACAAACAGGGACAACCTACCCAGCGACACCATCTCTAACATAGCCTCTAGGACGCAAGTCATGGCTGAAAAGGCGATCTTGGCTTCCGGCGGCGCCATTACTGAAGACGGACCTGAGAGGCTCTATATTATCCAGACGGACCTCCCTTGGGTCAAACTGCCCTCTAATCCGCTTTCGGATGAAAACTTGGCGAGAAGATGGTCTTCGACGCCAATTTGTTTCGACAGATCCTTCACGCCTGATTTTCCAGCCAGACTTCGAATCTTGAATGACGGGATCGTGAGAGACCTCAGCCTGCGAGTTTTAAGAAGCCAGAATGTGACAGGAGGGGACTGGTGGGGGTACACATTTGGGGATACCCTCACATTTAGCCGCGTGGTATATTATCAGGGTGAAGACTTAGGTGAAGGAGGCTGGAGGACAGCACCTGCCGTTCAGTACAGAGACAAGATGGGAAGATGGCTAGATGTTGCAGGGCTTCGGGTCACGCCTGCTGACGATCTGGTGGGCGGGAAACAGCACGTACCCTACGCTAGGTTTGTGCTTGATTTCGATGCTGCACACGGAACCGGGATCAGAATCTTCGGAAAACCAAGGATCACCGGCGGATACACATCCGTCACTGAACTTGAAATCTTCCACGGAGGCAGCGATGGCGAAACGCCCCCCACACCCCCCGCCCAATTAAAGACAACAATGCTGGGCGACAAAGGAGCTCTTCTGGAGTGGACAGATACCTCGAACAACGAGCACGGATTCAGGGTCAAACGCAGAGAGTTCTTTCAGGTAGAGTACGAGGAGATAGCTGTGCTGGGCACGAGTATCGCCAGCTACGTCGATTCTGGAGCGCCACTTTTCAGGCTATGCTACTATCAGGTCGTAGCCATGAATAATGCCGGAAGTTCTGAAGCATCCAATGAGGCAAGCGTTTTTACATTTGCATCCATACCCTTGAGCGTACAAGGCTACATTCTTGCCCTAATCCTGATAGCAGCGGTCGCGATTCCAGTCATCATAAAAACGAGAAGATCTAGAACCAAGCTCGCACACTGACATGCCTCGAAAGAAAAACAGACGTGTTCTTGCCCCGCTACCAAGGCCACACCCATGCGGCTTTGGCTATGAGGGTCATCGAGACTCCTACTCCGAGGAATACGCCGACCCCTGCGAATATGCCCGCTGCGAAGACACCTCTGACAGCCGCCCATCGCTCGGTTCCAAGGTACCTTCTAATCCCATAGTGGCCAACAAAGGACCCTAGGAAAGTTGTGATGCTCGCGACGGGGATCGTGTAGAAGCCTATGACCAATGCGATGGGAGAGAATGGGATTCCTATCCTCTGTAACATGAAGCCGAGAAAATAGAGGGCGAACGAGAGTGCGCCTGAGCCCATCACCAGGAGGGGGTCAAGCCTTATCTGTCGCGTGACATAGAGCGAATCGCTAGTGGCACTCAGCGGCCAGTAGATCATTGAGCCTGGATAGGCGCTTGACGGTATTGGCGCAAGCCTCCAGAGCGAATCCATGATTAATAGCCCAAAGACGATGTTCAAAACCGCTGCGACTGCCCATGCTTTGAAGTAGTCCTTAGGCCTCGTCTCGGTCAAGTAGGAGACCTTGATCGCTTGGGATACGCCTCCGGGAGATCCGAGACAAATGTAGGGAGAGGTCACCCAGCCCGCGTATCCCTGATAAGGTGTGAAGTAGACGATCGCCTGCCAAGGCCAAGGCATGGTTGGGAAAAAGCCTAGTTGGCCGACCGAGTAAGCTGCCAAGGTTCCTATCATGAAGCTGACCGAGAGCGATGTTCCCAGAGGTATATAGAAAGGCATCTCAGGGACGAGGAACATGAATAGAGCCACAGACCCCAAGGTTCCAACAAGATAAAGAGCAATTGCAAGGGTAAAGGACGGGAAATTCTCAGACCTGCTCTTGGTAGCTCTTAATCCCCCAACTATTGCCCCCGCAATGCTCTTTCTGAACAATACGAGAAGCGCCACTGCGAAGCCAAGGGCAAACCCGAACTGGGGGGATATCCATATCCTCTGGAAGGTTCTTTGGTAGACTGAGGCTATGGTCATACCTCGATGATACTCGTTCGCCCAATCCGGGAAGAACGCCGGGTTAATGGTAAAAATGTAGTTCAGAACAATCCACACGAGTAGGGATCCGGCAAGCATCGTTCCCGAGACGCTGAGAGGCAGCATCAGGCCGAAAATGAAGGATGTGGGTTCAGTCGCGACCCCAACAAGCGCTCCTGGGACGTACTTCTCTGTGAACCAAGTCAAGTCCGCCCACGGCAGTGGTATGATTGCTGTGCCAAGACTAAACCCGCCGTAGACTATGGCCCCGTAGATCAACCCGGGATAGAATCCTGTCATGAAGACTCTCATCCTCTCGCTTTCGCGCACGGTGACAGTTTCTATGAGCGAGGCGTCGATCGTTGCGAAGGGAAACCTGAGTTTTTCTCTCTCAACCGTGATGTAAGACAGGATGATGCTTAAGGCAAGGTCAGCTGTGAAGGCGAGGAAGAAGAACAAGGAAGTGGTAAGAATCGGCTTCAACCACTGGACCTGAAAGAGGGTTCTCTCCATATATGCGGCTGAACCAAGTGGAGGTGCGATCCAGTCTGGCACTAGGTACGGTAACGGTACGCCATTGATCATGTAGGCAAAGGTTACGGGAGTGTTGACGAAGAAGGCTCTATACACGAGCCCATAGTACGGAGGGATAGATACGGCAACAGCTCCTATCGTTGAGTATATTATAAAAAGCTCTTGCCTAGAAAGGGGATTGCCCGTGAACCTGGCTATCTCGGACAGAAGAATCAATATTATGTAGACTGCAGCCGTCGACACAAGCATGCCCGTGGAAAGGGATAGGTAAATGTTTACTGGAAGAAGCAGCAGAGCGACCATGATCAACCCAAACAAAGCCCTCCATGTGAAACCCCTCTTGAACTTGATCTTACTCTCTTCTAGACCCTCTGTCAGCGCCATTTCAGAGCCGCCTCAGATCTCTACTGCCATATGCCAACCAGTTTCTGGTGGCTTCTTATCTTTTTCGGCTTAGCCACATAAATACTTTTGGTGGATTTACGGCTTCGCTTTGGTTGCCTCTTCTGGATTTTGGGCCCTTCTATTGAGCAGCTATCTGCATCTCTATGGGGAGACTACTCACGAACTCGGGAACAATGGACAAAGTATTTATCTGAAGCCGCAAATGATTTAGCGAAACACGAAAGGAGACTCAAACATGTCACGTTGCGAGCGCGGCATCGCCGCGGCTCTTGTCTTGCTCTTTTTTGCTTCCAGCTTGATCTACTCGAGTACGGGGGGAGTGAATGCCCAAGCTGGTTCCTATGCCAAGTCCGCCTTGGGCATCAAGGACCTGTCGGACGAGTTTAGCTACGAGAATGTTCTAAACCATGTGAACGCGATCTCCAGCTTCGGCTCTCGACTGACAGGGTATGCCGGAGCCGTAAGAACTGCCGAGTACATCGCCAACCAACTGGCATCATACGGATTAGAGGTTACTCCGCACTCATACAAGACAGTCGTCCCGGCTGATGAAGGCTCCAGCGTCACGATCCTAGGCTCGGAGGAGACAACTTACGAGGCCTATGCAGTATGGCCCAATGGGATTCAGACCTCGCCGACTCCGCCGGATGGGCTATCCGGTCCCTTGGTTTACGTTGGAAAGGGGGAGATGAAAGATTTCAATGGGAAGGAGGTCTCGGGGTCAGTTGTACTAATGGATTATGAAAGTGGAAGCAATTGGATAACCGCGGCGAAATTCGGCGCTAAAGGAACAATCCTTATTGCGCCTCTGGAACCCTCGATATACTCTGAGGCTCTTGCAAAATTCGTTGATACGCCTCTTTATTTTCCTCGCCTCTACGTGACTCATGAAACGGGCTTGGAGCTCATAGAGGCTGAGAGGGCTGGCTTATCAGTACGCATCCACGCAAGGATCTACTACCGCGAGATAACCGCGGAGAACGTGATAGGCATACTTCCAGGCTCTGAAACTGCTAACGTGATCATAGTTTCTTCCTACTATGATTCTTGGGCACCGGTCCCAGCCTTTGCGAACTCTCCTTTGGAAGCCATCTCAACCGCCTATCTGCTTGAGCTAGCAAGGGTCATGAGCAAGACAGAGCCTCTTAGAACAGTCTGGTTTGTCTTCTTCTCCGGACATTGGCAGGCACTGAGCGGGGCTAGAGAGTTCGTGGAAGACTATTATTTCGGTCCTTCAGCCCAGAACGGCAGCTTCAAGCCGCTGATGCTGCTAAATGTGGGCAACCTGGACCCTCTCGGTTCTGGCTTACAGGTTCTGAGAGGTGGAGCTGGAACATTATACGCAACTGTTGACCTGTCGAGCGGCATAACCTTGAGATACAGTTGGGTTCGTCGCCAAATCTTTACGGTGTATCTGCATGATCCAGATCTGTCATCGATCATCCAGGATCTGACGGGAGCTACTCCAGCTACTTTGGTTGGAGAGTTCTTCACACACTACATGTTCTGGGGAACCGAGAACTCTCTCTATATGCTCGATTCTGAACCGGCTGAGTTGACCAGAGGAGTCTCGTTCACCATCCAGACTGCATATGCCAGCAAGCAGTGGATCGGCGATCCCTCTCAAGCCTACGAGTTCACACGGGAATCTCTGTCATCTCTAGCTCCACAGTTCATAATAATAGGCCACGTTGTGAGTTCCTTCGTCAACGAGCCTCAATGGGGCGTTAACTGGGACGAGACATCGCCTTCAAGGGTCTACATCTCCCCCGGAGGTTTCTCACAATATTCAGGCTTCATCACCTTGAAAGGTGAGACTCTGGAGTACAACCTTACAAGAGGATGGTATAATCCGGTTCCGCACGCTCTGGTTCGGGTTTCCATGGGGATGGTCGTCGGAGGAGCCTATTACCCCTACCCATACCCCTTCAACAAGTACATGACCTACTCCGACGAGAACGGGACATTTGAGCTTCACTGTTTTTCGCCTTACCCCTTCATCCCGGGAAGGTATATCGTGGACGCATGGGTTGTCAATGAGACTTCAGGCAAGATCATCTACGCGCCAGACCTCGGCGTATACGGATCGAGGGCCATTCTGCCCGTCGTGTCTCCTGTAGCACACCCTGAGAAATCCTCCGTTGTGCTCATGAAGGTCGGCACGATAACCCTCTATGATGTGATTAACCCCAAGACAGGTATAACAGGTCTGGTTCCTGATTCAAGATCACCAACATTCGCAGTTTCCGGAGGGTGGTTCTACAACAGAGGAGGGTTGATGCTGCCTCAGGACTTTGCCTACAAAGGCGAACCGTTATTCTACGGCGCCTACTACAACGGATACGAGCCGGTCGCCTTGGCTTTTGCGTTGCCCCGAAGCAGGGCTATGGTTATGACTAAAAGTGGAGGCTTGTCAAGGACGCCGGAGCTTCGGCCCTTTCTAATCCTAGTCAACAGCACTGAGACGAATCCTGAAGGCGAGGCGATAACAATCTCAGGCGAGTCGCCTAGCATGTATGACGGCAACGCGTTAAGGTACGCTGAAGACATCATCCGGGTCACACGGTTCAGATACGAAAAGCTCAGCTCGCACGGTGTGAGAAGCATAAGCGTTGAAGAGAAGCTGGCGAAGGCTGAGCTCTACCTCGAAGAAGCAGAGTTGATGCACAGGGACAGACAGTATTACGACGCCTATGCGAAGGCTTTGGATGCCTGGGCCTTGGGCTCCAGAACCTATGATGAGGTTATGACCCTTATTGACGACTCAGGGAGAACTAGCCTCTTCTTCTTCGCGCTGATCATACCCGCCGCCATTCTTCTGGAGCGCCTCTTCCTGCATTCTGTGGGGAAGCGCCAAGTCATCAGCGTCCTCATAATAGGAACCGTACTCCTAGTCTTCTTCGGGTTCGTGCACCCAGCCTTGACCGTGATGACAAACTCAACCATGGCTATCCTGGGGCTTCTCGCCTTCACCTTGTTCGCTATCACGGCCGCAATCCTCGGAGACGAGACTCAGAAGATGCTGAAGGAACTCTCATACAGAATTCTCGGCTATCATACTGTGGAGACAGGGAGAGTTGGTTTGGCAACAACTGCCTTCACAGTTTCCATAGAGAACATGCGGAAGAGGAAGTTCAGGACCTTCCTTGTCTTCATCAACCTGATTACGATATCGTTTGCATTAACCTCGCTTACATCGATTTCCCCGTACATCGGCGTCAAATATGTGCCTTGGGGAATGCATGTACCTGCCTACACAGGCATTCTTATCAAGAACAGTTTCAGCGTTCCTCCCGCGGATATCCTTGGGCCTTACACTGCAGATGTAGTCAGGGGCATTGTGGGAGGAGAGGCAATGGTTCTGCCAAGATCCTGGTATTATCCCCCTTCGATAGGTCCAAACATCGGTGTAGTGACGAGATTAATGACTGAGAGGGGAATGGCAGAGAACCGAACTTACCAGGTTAATGCTATGTTGGGCCTCACCCCAGAGGACATAAGGCATATTTTCCCCAACTATTCCACGACTCCGATCCTCTCCATCGAGGAGGGATACTACTGCCTGATACCGAGCAGCGCCGCAGAGATACTGGAGGCCGACCTAGGTGACTATGTCATCACTCAGGGGATAAGGTTCAGGGTCATCGGAATCTACAACACAACGCTTATGACAACCGAGGCAACGAGGGACCTCAGCGGTCTAAGCATGTCGCCGACGGACCCGTACTACATAGGTGTGCTCGGCATTGGGGCAACCGTGCCTCTAGTGTCGGGACAGCAGCCTCCACAGCTGGCTTGGTCTA
>CAYRBK010000013.1:0-33263 GCA_964422605.1 uncultured Candidatus Bathyarchaeia archaeon
ATGTATTCTGCGGCTGTAACTACTTTGTGGCCTACCCTTGACGCTGCATCGAAGACTGACCGCGCGGCATCCTCCCATTTCTCGTCTCTGAGTATATGATGATCCAGAATGGTAATCGGAACATGCCTCACTATCTCTTCAAGGTTCCTCATGGCTAGGTCAATCTTTTCAGGGCTCTCGCTGAACTCAGCTAGGTACAATGGTGGACCGCCTATGATGGCCAAATGAGGCTCCTCAGCTACGATTGCTTTTAGTGTTCCTTCATGCATAGGACCCTGGACATCCGGAGCAAACAGAATCGTCTCATCTTCGCGTTCGACCACTGCCATCAACACCCAGCCTAGCTCCGACCCTTCGCGCCCATGGAAGACTGGGGCAGAGAATCGCATGGTTGTGGCTCCGAAAGCAAATGATCGTCCATCTGCATACTCGAGCTTGCTGGCGTGTTTTCCGCCTGTTTTGGCGAACATCCATCCCCGATGCCTCTGGCTGGGATTTATGTTGGATCTATAGCTCTTCGCGAAGACAATCTTCCCTCTATAGGTCTTCTCAGCAGTCTCAGCTGAACACCAGTTGAAAGCCCAATCAGTGTACGAAGGCGTATGATGATCGAAATGGTAATGGCTCACCGTGACTACACTTGCCTTCTCCGCCATCTCAAGTATCAAGCTTCGCCCTTCCTTGAGAGCCTTATACTCAGATGGATGAGGAGGGTAACCGTAACGATTAGGTCCCAACGAGACTCCTGCGTCCAGGAGGATCCTAACGTCTGGGGTCTCAACGTGTGTGCACATCGACCTGACGCCAAGGCTCTCGAAGGCGACGGGCGAAACCTTGGTCTTGGACAACCTTGTCATTCAGTCACCGCGTAACAGACAGTTCTAGGCTGCGTTAAGAGTCAATCTCACTTCTTATTTCTGTTTCCGTTGGCAAGAGAAAGGGGAAAGCTGGAGAGTGGGTTCCACACTCAAGATCCACATCATCAACCATCATATCAGTAGGGTCAGAGCTGTCATCACCCACAAGTACAATGTACGCCAGGGACGCTATTTAAATCAATCCGTAGAGGCAAATCCGTATCCAACTTCAATGCGGCGGTTAAAGCCTTAAATAGTGTGCGCTTCCTTCACTCGAATCTGCTGAAGGGATTCTGATGGCGAGGGAATCCTCCTACAGCTTCCTGAGAGAACAGAACATCAAGGTTCTCATATCGTGCCGGATCCTTTGGGGCCTCACGCAAGCCCTCTTCATGCCCTACTTCAGCCTCTTCGCCCTTGCACAAGAAGGCGTTACCAACGAACTGCTCGGCATTGCCATATCAGTAAAAGCCATAGGCACAGCGATCCTTGCTCCTCTAGCTGGGTACATGGCTGACTCCATAGGAAGGAAAAAGATGATCTTCGCCGGAACCATACTTCACGCCATTTCATACCTTTTCTATCTCGCAGCAAGAGATTTCCGAATGATCTTCGTCGGCTCGCTCTTCGAAGGACTCTCCATAGTCCACCTTCCGGCACTACAGGCTATCACCCATGACTCCCTAGTCAAAAGCAGGCGGGGATTAGGACTCTCTGCCACAGTTGGGCTTCAAGCCTTGCCGAGCTTGGTGTCGCCCTTCATAGGAGGGGTGTTCGCAGAAGAGCTGGGGATCGACATGGGGATGCGGATTGGCTTCGCTTTAGCCTTCGCAGTGGGCGTAGCGGTTGCCTTCATAAGATTGAGATTTCTCCGAGAGACCTTGAATGACAACAGAATGAAAGCTGAATCGGGGAGCCTCTTCGCATTGATGAAAGAGTCATATGCCAGCATGTTTGGGCTTTTAAGAGAGTACCGTGCATTAAGAGGCCTGATCGTCCTTTCCGCCGTAGACACTTTCTTCACAGCCATTACTGCGCCCTTCTGGATAGTCTATGCCAAGGCAATCATAGGTCTCAGCGCCTTCGAATGGGGGATCATCGAAGTCGTTGCGGCAGCAGTAAGCACGTTAGTCCTCATCTTCTCAGGAGGATTCGCCGATCGTTACGGAAGCAGGGGGGTGATGTTGGTCAACCTGTTTCTGGCGCCTTGGATAAACCTCTCCTTCATCTTTTGCGAGAGTTTTGCCCAGGTCGCGGTTTTCAGGGTGCTTCTCGCCATTCAGAATGCCTTCACGATGCCAGCGGCAACAGCTCTGGTGGCGGACATTGTGCCAAGGGAAAGCCGAGGAAGAGCCGTGGCTGCCGTCGGTTGGCAGCCTATTGTTCTGTCTCTGGGAGCGATCTCGACAGGGTTCTTCAGATTCCCTCCCTATTTCCTTGGTTCAGCCCTAAGCGGCTATGTCTACAGCTTGGACGCTCGTTATCCGTGGCTGCTTCTGGCAGGCGGATATGCCTTCGGGTTCGTAATCTGCTGGTTTCTCGTAAACGAACCAGAAGCGCGCGAGGAATAGGCTGGACATAGATGTAGAGTCTTTACACAGAGATGCCGGCTTGCACTTGCCAATGCGAGAGAAGCCCTTCAGCTTGGGAATGGGGAAGATGCTCTGTCAAGAAGGTATAAATAGACTTGGCGCGCCTTTGAGTATTTAGCTTGACAGACTCAGGTGAAGGTCTACAAGCTCATGTGGCTGGTTCCAAGGAGGTATCAAGAGTCGGTTGAAGCTTCCAATGGGAAAAGTCCCGCCTGAAACCTTGAAGGAGATTGTGTACAGGTATCTTGGCGCAGAGAGGGAAGAGGTAATCCTAGGCCCTGCTCTAGGCGAAGATGGGGCCGTCGTAAAGGTCGGCAGCAAAGTTCTAATCTCATCTATGGATCCTATAACCGGTGCCGCTGAAAGGATAGGTTGGCTTGCGGTTAACATAAATGCCAACGATGTGGCAACCTTCGGGGTCCGTCCACTCTTCTTTTCCTCTTGCATACTTCTGCCGGAAGCCTCTGGAGAGAACATTGTTGAAACTATATGCAGGCAGATAGACTCCGCCGCCAGAAAGCTCGGTATGGCTGTGATAGGAGGTCATTCCGAGGTCACGCCAGAACTGAACAGACCGGTAATTGTAGGCTGCGCGATGGGTGTTACTGAGCCGGGCCGATATGTCACTTCGGGCGGTTCGAAGGCTGGAAACAAACTAATCCTCACGAAAGGAGCGGGCATAGAGGGAACGGCCATCCTCGCAACAGAAAGACATAATAAGCTTGAGGGAAAACTGGACGAGGCGCTCCTCAAGTCAGCTGAGAAATTCTACGAACAGATCAGCATCGTTGAGGAAGCGGTCTTGGCTTTCGAAACAGGCGGCGTCACAGCCATGCATGACCCAACAGAAGGCGGCGTAGCCGGCGGAATCCATGAGCTGGCCGACGCATCGAACCTAGGCGTCAGAATATTGGAGGAGAAGATAAGGGTTCCCCCTGAAACTGCTCGGATCTGCGGCGTCTTCCAGATTGACCCCTTACAACTGATCAGCTCCGGCGCGCTCCTAGTATCAGCCAGCTCTGGTTCTGCACTAAGAATAGTCAGCAAGTTGACGTCTCGAGGACTCAGAGCTGACATCATCGGCGAGTTCCTAAAAGACCCTGAGAAGCGTCTACTTGTACGTGCTGGCGGTTCAGTTATCGATCTTGTGCGACCCTTGTCAGATCATCTCTGGTCTGCGCTCAAGAGTTGACACATGTGGTCCTGCTTAGGATTGAGGAGGCAAAGATGGAGCAATGACTAGATGTCCAAAGTGCGCCAACGAGGCTCCCGCTGAGGCCCGGTTTTGTCCGCACTGTGGTTTCAGGTTGCCTTCGCAAGAAATATCTCCGTTGGCAGCTATTCTGGTCGTGGCTTTGGCCTTCATCACTGCTGTATTCGGTCTACCGCTCTTGTATCTGGCTGGTCTTCCTCTGACAATACCGGCCATCTCCGTAGTCGGAGAGTTGGTCATCTTTCTGATCCCCCTCGTCTACATGCTCCACAAGAAGGTCGACGTTGGAGAATACGTTATGTTCGGAAGGCTGAAACACTTCATCCCTGGGCTAGGTTTAGGGATTGCGTTACAGGGAATCAGCATCATACTGAGCCTCGTCTTGACATATCTACTTGGCCCCAGCGTAGCGATAGAGGAGACAGAAAGACTGATCATCAACCTAGCGAGGGAGTCACCGATCGCCACGATGTTATTCCTGCTCCTCCCCGGCCTATGCGAAGAATTCGCCTTTAGGTGTTTCCTCCAAAATGCCCTCGCACGAAGATACTCGCTGGCTTTGGGGCTGATAGGATCTTCTTTGGCCTTTGGTCTTGCGCACCCAGACCCGCAAGCAATCTATATCATATTAACGTTTGTCGTGGGTCTGCTTCTGGGCTTCTTCTATAGCAGGTTTCGGTCATACGTTATGGTGGCGACGGCACACGCAACGTTCAACCTGATCACGTTCGCCCTACTGGTCTTAGTTGGATAACTGAGCACCATTGCCTCCTTGCTCTTAGGAATCTGGCGAGCGCGAGCCTGCGTAAAGAAAGGTAGAAATACCTCATCTCTTCACAAAGCATCTTCTTTGTCCCGCCGTCTCATCCCTAACAGGTCATCTGTTCCGGAAAGGTTTATTAGAGTTGTCTAGGCAACTACATCACAGTTTACGGAAAATCCCGATTAACACTGCAGAATGAAGAACAAGAAGGAGCCAGGGGGTTCTTTGAGGACCAAGGAACTGACTAACTGGATAATGTCCTGTGCTCAGCTTGCCGGCATCCTAGAGGTGAGCGGCTGGCCTAAGCCGGGAAACGTCCATAGAACAAAGGATCACCCAGACACGCGATACGAACATTTTCTAGTCGGCTCGGTCGTCCTCAGCTCTTCCGTCGAAGCCTCAGCCCTTAAGGGTGTAATGGTTGGAAGAGGCCGGCTGACCATCCAAGGGATCAGCATAGGCAAGCATGTAAAGGTGGCGGTTTCCAACATAGCTCATGCTCACAGAGGCGGCAATACTCACTTAGGCATCTGTCTCTTTTTCATCCCCTTAGCGGCAGCTGCGGGGAAGACTCATGTTGAGGCAGGCTCAATCTCGGATGACAGATTGCGCAGGAACGTAGAGGAAGTGATGCGTTCAACTACACCGAGGGATGCTGTTAACGTCTACGAAGCCATAGCAATGGTCAGCTCGCCCCGTGAACTAGGCAAAGTCTCTGGGGACCGGTCTCCGGACATATATGACAAGAAAGCCATAAGAAAAATCCTCCAAGATAGGGTATCGCTCTTTGATGTTATGAGCGACTCCTCGTCTTACGACACCATTGCAAGAGAGTTGGTGACTGGTATGGGGGTTTCTTTCGAGATCGGATATCGCGAGCTAGTCGAGACCCTTAACCGAACTGGCGACGTAAACACGGCGACTGTTCATACGTTTCTCAGGATACTGTCAATGGTCCCGGATACTTTCATAGCCCGAAAGGTTGGACTTACGAAAGCAAGTGACGTACGAGAAGCGGTTGAGATAGGCATAGGAGAGACACAGTGGATATCGGAGACTGCTAGAAGAATCCTTGACCTCGGCGGACTGACGACAGAAGTTGGACGAAAGTCGTTATGGGAGTTTGACCAGAAGTTGCAGAGCCTAGGAAAAAGCTACAGCCCCGGAACCACAGCAGATTTGACCGCGGCTTCGCTGTTCATTGCATTGTTGTGCGGCTTGATTTTCTAGTGATCCGGATTGAAGAGTGTAAGAGCTCGTGAAGGAGACTTCATCGACACACATGAAGGCTTGATCTTCGACGTTAAGGGGCTCGTTCATCCTCCGGACAGAGTCATAGCTTACCTTCGCTACTTGGAAGACCCTTCAGGCGATCGAAGAAGAGGAGACAGAATGTATATCAAGGTCTACCCGCTGAGCGACAGAGAGAAGATAATAGAAAGTGGATACCCTCAGTATCTTACCTATGACCCGGTCTTCGGAGACCATCTGCAGCAAGTCCCGCATGAGTCTGTGCGTAAGCTTTACCAGCCAGCCAAGAAGGTTTCGGAGCTCCTTAAGGGGCATTGTCTGGATCGGGTGCAGATGCAGGCGCTCGAGTTCGTTCACTCCTTGCATGATGAGTCGAGCGTTCGTCTTGGGAAATTGGGATTGTCCGGGTCAATCCTTGTGGACCTTCACACAGAGAGCTCAGACATAGATGTGGTTGCTTACGGAAGAGAGAATTGTCTATCTGTTCATGAGTCTTTGAAGCAGTTAGTTAGGAACAAGAAAGGCACTATCGCCAGATACAGTTCAAGGGACCTTGAGAGACTTTATGAATCCCGCTCAAAGGATACTCGTATGCCTCTTGAGGACTTTGTGCGGTTGGAGCGAAGGAAATTCTGCCAAGGAATGTTCAGGGGAAGAGACTTCTTCACAAGGTTTCTACTGGACTGGAACGAGGTGAACGAAAAGTACGGCGATCGGACCTACGTTCCACTGGGATATTCCCGAATCAAGGCAAGAGTCGAGGACGACTCAGGCTCAATATTTACGCCATGCCTGTACACGGTGTCCGAGGCTCAGGTTCTCGAAGGGACAAGCGTCCAACCCATAACTGGGATAACCTCTTTCAGGGGAAGATTCTGCGAGCAAGCCAAGAAAGGTGAAACAGTGATCGCTCAAGGCAAGGCTGAGAAGGTTGTCGAGCGAGATGGAACCGAATCCTTCAGACTAGTCCTAGGAGCGAAGCCTTCCGACTTCATGATCAGCAGACCAGCTTGATATAGTCCCTACCTTGTGCCTCTATGGAGCCCACAAGAACCCTGTGATATTGCTTCCCAAGCTTTTTGTCGGTGACGCTTTCAAGTTTTCCGTGGGCAACGATGCTCTCGCCCTTTTCAGCAATGCCTCCGTAAAGCCCATCGTAGGATGTTACTTCGCATATGTCTTCGACCTGATTGCCCTCAACTATTGCCACATCCCTAACCTTGCAGATCGAGGGAAGAAAATCAGCCTCTGAAGCGTCCGAAACGACCGCTTCAATCGTGACCATTCCTCGAGCCATGTAGATTCTGTCCCCGTACCTTTCAAAGACTTCCTTTTCAAGTTTCACAGGATGCACTGAGAACAGCGTTCCCTCGAACTGTCCTCGCCCCCACTTCCTTTCGAGTATCGCCTGGGCCTCCTCGTAGGTTAGGGGAAGATTAGAAGCCTTTTCGCTGCACCATTTCTCTGCCATTTCTCTGCTGAACCGCAGAACTGGTGATCCCTGCTCATCGAATAATCGGGTCAACGTCTCCTTCATAACCCGGCTGTCCCGCATCCCGTAGACAACCAAGTCTATGTCGGAGAAGTCTTGGTGGATGTCGAGAAGCACCGACCCCGTGATGCCTAAACTTTCGATCGGCACTCCACTCTCATCAGAGACGAGATTTGCAAGATCAACGGCCCTCCGTTGGAGTGCATCTGGCCTCTTCATTAACCTGAGCTGGTGCATCTTCTCCTCCGGCCTAAAGTGTACCGAGATTCGCCTCAGTGGCACGGCGGACATCTTGATTCCTAAGACCGATGACTGGTAAAGATAGTCTGGGTGACTCTCGAGGAAACCAAGCGTCCCCACGAGCGCCGGCGTAGTGTAGTCACGTAGGGCTCGCGTGAATCTTGCCTCTGCCTTGCCCCATCTTCCGGAGGGGTCTGGAGCATACTTTAGGTAGGCTATTACGCGATCGCTTGGATGAACTGGGCCGACGACACAGAAGAGATAATCCTCTGTCGTCTGTAGGTAGTCTTTGTCACGGTATCTCGGCAATCTATCCACCTAAGGAATTGCGAGGAACGTCAGGCTAGACTAATACCACCAAGCACTAATAAGCTGAGAGGTGGACCCCTTCAGCTAAAGATTATCTGCGAGGTCTTGGTGTTACAGGCAGCTTGGCCCTCTACAGCTTCTTTGCTACCAGCTCGTTGATATTCTCTGAGAACTCTTCGGTCTCGAGCTTCAACGCACCAAGTGGCGTGTCGGGCTTGCTGAAGGCCACCAAGAGAGTGTTACCTTCGCTTCGGGCTAACACCCGTCCTTTCTCGCCCTCTATGATTATCTCTTTCAGAGGGTCCATTCCCGCCATCTTTGCTGATCTTTCTCCGATCTATATGAGACGCGAGATGAGAGACCCCATCTTCTCAGGATTCACGTCCCAAGGCAGATCGGCACAGATCGTTAATCCTTCGCTATCAACAACCGCTGAACCTTCCAGTCCAACGGATTCCTTAAACTTCCTCAGAAGCGATCCCATTCCTTCAGTTCGGCTAATCGGATGTGGCTTGCTGGTTTCTTCAGAAAGGTTGAGTCTCCAAAGCTTCGCGGGTCCAACCTCTATGTAATGGATTTTCCCTTCGGCTTTCAGAGAGGCAAGGTACTTCAAGGTCGTAGTCTTGCTTATGTCAGATTTCTCTGCAATGCCCATGGTGGTAAGTCCATCCTTGTTTTGGTCTAGCACTTGAAGTATCCTTCGATCATAGTGGGATGGCAATTGTCTTCACACCGACATTACGGAATGCCTTCGCCTAGGTCTCTAATAAACCCCTACGAACAACTGATTCATAACAGTCCTATCTCACAAGATATTCAGAATCCGGAACCTTCAGCAGCAGTTTCAGTCTAACGCTTTTGACCCAATATGCACAACCTGCTCGTCAAACGTGGACTGAAGCATCCATTCCCCGGTGTCTTTCAACCTTTCCTGACGCTTTGGACAAACACAGTGGCATATACATACCTGTTTCGCCTACGATTTTCGACGTGGCGGTTTCAGATGGAGTCAAAAATGGAACACGTGACATTCAACTCGGGGGGACTCGCTTTACGATTAGTCCCACCTTTACTGTGCGACCACTGCCTAGCGTTATCGCTGAATATCGGCGCAACAACTGTGGCAACAAAGAAGGCAGCAATACCAGCTATGACAAGCGGCAACGACGAGGATGCTGCATCCTTTCGATCAAGGAAGATCGCAAACGCCGAAGAGGCTTCACGCGCCTCAGCTGTTGAGATCTCGGCGAACAATGAGCATCAACATGAAGGTGAATCGTGAATGGGACCAAAGATGATGTGTCTGATAGTAATGAGCTCCGATGAGATCTCAGGCATAAGCAAGAAAGAGCTTGAGAAAGCCATCACAGTGCTCAAGAGGCTGCGGAACTGGGAGGTCGACAAGGTAACGTTGATGGAGGATCAGAGGGAACCAGAGTGACCGCCTTAACTCCCTGCTTCCTAAGGGTCCCGTTTGGCTATATCGTAGAAGGCGGGCAGGATTCCCCCTCTTAGGTGGCTGCAGAATGAAGAACATAGCCCTCGTCAACCTAACCGAACTCAACTGGGATGAAGCAATGGAACTCTTGGAACAACACCTCAGCGACGGATGGGAAGTGTTGACCATAAAGGCTCTCCCGGATGGCGTCTGGGCGCTTGTCCAAGAACGCATAGTAAAGTGGCTAGACAAAAAACCAAGTAGAGCTGCGCCTTCATGGGTAGAGCGCGCGGGCTTAGCTAGTCCTACAGGCTCTAGGAATCCTAGAGAATCTTCTCGCAAAAGGGGAAGAAAAGGTTAAAATCTCACGACTCTTTAAGCTATCCCCGACCAGCATGGAAAGCGAAAAATATCGAAGGTTCCTCGAACAGCAAGCCAGGAGGAATCCAGTCAGAATAGAAGGATCTCTCGCTAGCGAGCGGTTCAGAGTTTCGTGGGAAGACAACGAGGACCGGGCCGCACTGAACACTTCCTCGGACATCCTTGACTCGGTCTACTTTGGGAAGGATATGCAGGAAACAGTGGTCGTCGACCGCAAAGCTGCTGCCCTGCTTCAAGACCGTCTCAGAGGGCTCGAAGAGGAGAACATACGCGTTCGCAAACGCCTCAAGCTGATGAAGTTCATATCAGGAGCCCTTCTATTATCGGTTGCGCTCATATCAATAGCTTTCCTTGGCGGATTCCTCCCTCAAATCTGACCGACAGGATAAGAGGTCGATTTCATGAGTCTTCAAAACAAGATGAAGGATCTGGAAAGAGAGATAGGTTCTCGGTTTGTTGGCAACGAGGAAGCTATCAGCGCATTGATCTTGAACCAGCTTCATCCTCGTTCGACAACCCTCATTCGGGCGTCACGTGGCGTAGGGAAATCCACCCTTATGCTTCTGGCGCTTAAGGGTACCTGTGGCAACGGTCTTGTCGTGGTCTCCGGAGCCTCTGAGGTGAAAAGAGGAGAGGTCGTGGGGCGGTTGCACATTCCCTCGCTTGAGAAAGAAGGCATAGAGAAGGTTCTGTGGGCAGCCTTCGTGAAAAGCAGGGGAAAGGCTCTAGATGAAGTGAACAGACTCAATCCCTACACCACGGCTAACATTCACCACCTGATGCAGTTTGGCGAGGTCTGGGCCTATGGGGAGAAGGCGAAGGTCGAAGATTACGTTATGGTGGCAAACGAGAACCCTATGGATGCAACTTCCTTCATTCATCCCCCGCCCTTCTACGACCGGTTTGACATATGCCTTTTTCTGCGGTCTTTGACTCTAAGCGAGAAGTTCAGGCTGCAGGAGCTCTTGGAGAAGTATGACTGGAACCTCGTTGAGTCGATGCCACAGGTGCTTTCCTTTGAGGAGATTGAAGAGGCGAGGAAGGAAGTTTCCGAGATAGAACTTGACCCTACCTTGGTTGGGTACATCAACCTTCTGGTTAGGGATTTCCAAGCCTGCATACGAGACAAGGAGGAGTCAGAGATCAAACCCCCGGCCCTATGTGAAGGTTGCCACTTTATACGGGATATTTGTGGCCGAGTAAAGGACCCCCTGAGCGAGCGAGCCACAGTGGCCCTCACACATCTGGTCAAAGCCAGCAAGTGGCTCCGCGGAACGTGCGAATTCGAAGACATACTTCACATGGCTTTATGGGTTCTCCCGCATAGATTGACATTGGTGCGTACGCGGAATATCCTCGGCGATCTGCAAGACCTTCTCGAGAGGGAGAAAGTGAAGATGGCGGACAGAGACCTGAGGAGACAATGGCCTCTTCTTAACGAGCTGATGAAAGAGTCTAACCGTACAGTCTACAGGCTGGCAAGAGAAGCGGCTGTTGAAGACGTTGCCTTCGCAGAGGAACTGATAAGACTGGAAGAGAAATGGGTTCGGGAAGGCGTCTTAAAGCAAGATGAGACTCTTTCCGTACAGATGGGTTGGAAACGGCCCAGTTACCAAGGTGTCTCTTTCTGATGAGCGACCAGACGCTTGACATAGTCAGCCTCTTTAACCAAGTATGGATTGAGCTTTACTGCCCTCCAGTTAGGCTCACGCTCGAAGAAGAGAAGAAATCATCTGGCAGAAAGGCCAGGTTCTCGGTAGTGAATGGAACTGTCCATCTAATGCCCGACATAGTCCCAAGGGGCTGTGATCCCAATGAGTATCTGCTGTGGTATTTCCGCCACGAACTGGCTCACATCCATCACTGTCCCTACGACATCAAGACGGCTTACAGTCTCGAGAAGGCGGCACATAGGACTGCTGGCGATTGGAGTCTGGCCTACTTGGCAACTCACATCTTCTGTGATGTCCAGACTGACCTCAGCTATCTTCCCAGAAGATTCGGGCAATTGCCATATCACACGCGTGTTATAGGCGATGATGTCAGAACCCTCGCGGAGCAGATAATGCGTGAGATTTACGTCTGTGTTCAATCCTCGTCTAAACCGATGCACGAAGACATCCGAGAGACCGCGAAGGAGATTCTGGCTGTTTCTCTGCTCGATAGGACTTGGCATGTGAAGGTTCAGATGATAGCCCATATTCTTAGTAGGTTTAGAGATAGGCATCCCGAAATCACGTCAGAAAAGGCGATCGCGAAATACATTGAGAAGAACCCTCTTCATGTTCGCGAAGACTTTCTACATTCATCTCTCGAAATGTTCACAGAGACGTATGGATCTATCTCGAATGAACCTGCAGCAAGGGAGTTCTACAAGCAATGGATCGAACCGCGCCTCTCTAAGGCAGAAGAGGAAAAGATCAAGGATATGATGAATGAGAAACCTGGGATCAGAAGAGGCAGAGTGCAGAAAGGACAAGGAAAGGGCGTCGGAATGTCCAAGGATTCATACGAACCGGAGAAACATGGCTCCCTCGAGAAGACTAGGCTCGGCGAGTCCCCGCAAGACAATACGCTTGGGAAAGAGCCACGTCTGCCTACGTCTCTGTCCAAACCTTATACAAGGCTTAGATCCAGTATTCTGGATGAGATTATGTGGAAAAGATACTGGTATAAGTCAAGAGCAGAACGGACTATCATCCAGTACCTTGCTGAAAGCCGGAGCCGTCGCCCGGTTTGGTCGGTCATGAAGTATCCGGACGAATGGTACATCGAAGACGAGATTGAAGCCCTGGACATTGAAACCAGCCTTGATGAGGGTCCTCTGATCCCCGAGGTCACCACAATCAAATGGGTCGAGGAACCAACGCCTCACGGTCAGTCCATAGTCAGCGGATTCGTTCCATCTGCGATTATAGTTTTAGATGCCAGCCGAAGCATGTCTAATGTTCACAACGAAGGGGCTGTCGCTGCATTCATAGCCTATCTAAGTGCACGTAAGGCTGGGGGACAAACCTCCGCCACAACCTTCTCAACTAGATACAGCGCTGCAGACTGGGATTCCCCTGAAGAGATGAAAGAGCTCACACTCTCGATGGCCTTTGACGAGTTCACGATCTTTCCAGCGCCCGAGGTGTTGAGGCTCACCCAAGACAACAGGGGACCATGTTTCGTCATGATCATCACGGACGGAGGGTGGCAGAACGTCGACGAAGCTGTTCCCATCCTCGAGAGAATAGCAGATTCAGGCCACAAGGTAATCATTTTCCTGATCAAAGGTGGCGAATACCCTGACAGAATCGAGCACATAAAAAAGACTCCCGACCTGAGAGTCTACCCAGTAACGGAGCCTGAAACTGATCTGCAAGGCCTTGTTCTTTCTGAAAGCATGAAGGCTTACAGAAGCTTTCTTCCGTGATCGTGTAGCCTATACGGTAAGTGCTTCTCGACTTACGCTCCGTCTGCCTTTTCGTTCTTCAGCTTTCACACGCCTTTTACGCTGCTGCTCTCTGCTCCTACTCTTCCTCGATGAACTCTTCTGGTCTTGGAGGTGTTCGGCTCAGGCCTATCCGCTCTCTGATCTGCCCTATGACGTCCATTTGCATGGATTCAGGAACGGGAGCCCAGCGGCTGAACTGCGTTGCCCAGAAAGCCCTGCCTTGTGTCGATGATCTCAGCTCTTCCGACAATCCAAAGGATTCGGCAACTGGAATCTCGGCTTTGACAATCATCATGTCTTCCTCGTTCACCATGTCCAGAAGTTTGCCGCGGCGCTTCTGAACCGTGGCAATGACCGGACTTACGAAATCGTTAGGAACCTTGCATTCGAAGCTCAAGATCGGCTCCAAGAGTCGTGGACCGCTAAGCAGTAGACAAGCCCATATTGGGCGCCAAGTCATCGGCAATATTTGCGCGGGCCCTCTGTGAACGGGATCTTCGTGAACAGAGATGTCTTCAAGGTTCACCTTCAGGCCGTATGCGGGTTCCTTTGTCAGAACCGACCCATGTACGGCCTCACTGAACCCTGACCTTATATGGTCTAGGACTTCCTCGACGTATTGTTTGCCCTTTATCTTGTTCACGAGGATGTTTGTGCCTTCAATTGCGATGACGTTTCGGGCGTCATCTGTTGACCAACCGAACTGCCGTGCAAGCATCCTTTGCCTCTCTTCGCGTTTCTGCATCTCTGAGATCTTCCCTTCCTTTATCGCCTCGATGACCTCATCTGAGAGTTTCTCCACGGTTACCCAGAGCTTGTTGTGCTTGTTAGGACTCTTGCCCATCACTGCCCGGCCTTGATAGCTATGGCTGACTGTCTCGCGGTAGATCACAATCGGCTCACTCATCCTCGCCTTTAGCCCTGCTTCCTGCATACGGTATTCAGTGACTTCGAGATGCAGTTCTCCCATGCCGCTTAACAGGTATTCTCCGCTCTCTTTGTTTATGACGAAGTGCAAGTTCGGATCCTCAAGCGTCAGCTTATGGATGACCTTGTCGAAGAGGGGCAGGTCTTTGACATCCTCCGGTTCAACTGCAACCGTGACCACGGGATCTGAGACGTATTTCAGAGCCTCAAATGGATGAACTTCCACACCTTCTTCAGCGATAGTTTCGCCAACGTGAATCGACGGTAAACCGGAGATTGCGGCTATGTTTCCGGATGGAATCCTGTCGACGATGACTCTGTCAGCAGCCATGCTCATGTAAACCTGCTGGATCGTGCCTGTCTGGCGGGCTGTTATGAGGCGAACAACTTTCCCTTTCTCGACGGAGCCGCTGAAAACGCGCCCGATGGCTACGACTCCGCTGTGGGGATCGACCTCAATTGTGGTTATGCACATAAGGAGCGGCCCGTTTGGATCAACCTTTGCCATGGCTACTCCTGTAGAGCTGTTCAACTCGCCTGGCCAGATTTGGTTCTGCCTGTACGGCTGGGCCTCCAACGGATTGGGTAAGTGTTCGCAGAACATGTCCAATACTGGTTCGTACAGGGGCGCTTTCTTGCTCAAGGCGTCGACTTTCCTTCCAATCTCCTCTGGTTCCCCTGCGTATGCATCAATGACCTCCTTGAAGGTCAAGCCTTTAGCCTTCATCTGTGGCAGGTTGAACCCCCATTTGTGGAGAGCCGAGCCGAACGCCACACGTCCATCTTCGACTTTGACCTGCCAGTCTCTCTTGTGCTCCGGTGGGGCATGCCTTTCTATGAGGTTGTTTATCCTGAGGATTATTTTGGCGAACCTGTTCTGCATCGCCTCTGGTGTCAGTTTTATCTCTCTTATGAGCCTGTCAACCTTGTTCACGAAGAGAAGAGGCTTAACCCTTTCACGGAGTGCCTGCATCAAGACGGTTTCCGTCTGGGTCATAGGCCCTTCCACAGCGTCCACAACCACCAGTGCACCGTCCACAGCGCGCAGGCTTCTCGTCACCGCTCCGCTGAAGTCTATGTGGCCAGGAGTGTCTATGAGGTTTATGAGGTAGTCTATCCCCTTGAAGTTGTGGGCTAGGCTTATGTTCGAGGCGAAGACTGTCATTTGCCTCTTCTGTTCGAGTTCCCAAGAGTCAAGGAAGAGCTTCTGTCCAGCCGTCTGCTCGCTTATGATGCCCGCCGCGGCGAGAAGGCTGTCTGAAAGCGTGGTCTTCCCATGATCAACATGGGCGATTATGCTTGTGTTCCTTATCTTCTCCGGCTCGTTCATCAGCTTAACGATATCCTCAATCTGCTTGTAACGTCCCATAGCCAAGCCTTCCCTGTTCTACCCAAACGTCACCAAGTGTGCCTTTTCGTGATAGAGACTGCGGTCCGAGATCACTATAACAACCCTCTGTACCCAACCAGGCATTAGGGTAATGAATGTGAAAAAGCGCATCCTATTTAACTTTTCTGCTTAAAGCACTGGAGCAAGGGTTGATAGAGATCGATTCTTCGATCAGCCCAGAGATCGTTGCGTTCAGTGACTCTTTTGGAATCCGCGGTCTTTGGGTCTATCTCCACAACCCGGACTTCTTCGCCAGATCCCCGACTTCTTGCCAAAACCTCCATATGTGGGCTGATGATCTGGCTTCCTCCTGTAAACTCTACGTTGCGTTCAGTTCCTGTTCTGTTGGCGGTTATGATGAAAACCCGACTCTGGATGGCAGCGCCCAAAAGAGCCTTCTGACAGTAAGGCAGAACGAGGTTGGAAGGGTGACACACAATCTGAGCACCTTCCAAGGCGAGCACGCGAACTACCTCGGGAAAGATCCAGTCGAAGCATATCATCACCCCTATCCTAGCCTTTGGAGTTTCGCAGACTCTGAAGGGATCATCGCCTCTAGTGAACCATAGCTTCTCCTTATCGAAGAGGTGCGTCTTCCTGTAGACGGCCACAAACCCCTCTGGGCCAACGATGATGGCTGAATTGTAGAACCTGTCGTCCTTTGCTTCGCAGATGCCGGCTACGATGTGAAGGTTCTCCTCTTCTGCGAAGCGGGCGAGGTTACTTGTGGTCTGGCCTTCAGGCACCTTTTCTGAGAGCGACCTCACCTCTTCTTCAGATCTGAAGACGTAGCCCGTATTGCACAGTTCTGGAAGAACGAGCAAGTCAGCTTTTTTCTCAGCTCCTTCTTTGAGGAGCTCCATGATCCTGCTAAGGTTCCTTTCTTTCTTGCCGAAGATAGGCTTGAACTGGACATACCCGACTTTCATAGGCGTTCACCCGAATGATATCGCTATCTCAAGATTTGCAGATTTCGGTTAGGACGGTATCTGGTTTGTACCTAGAAAAGTTAATATAACGAAGTTATTTTATAAGACATTTGAAGGCTCATGAGCCGACAAGACTTTCAAGACAGACTCGAACACAGCAGAGGCTACGGAGACGTATTCGATATAGTCAAGAGAGCCGTCAAACAGGTTCTCGGTCTAAACAGATCAGGCTTGATGCTCTACCTTGGGGACCTGCCTCTCAGGATAGCAGCCTTCCACCAAGTCGGGTCGAACGGCATAGTCCTGAACAGGAGGGTCATGGATGTGGTCACAAGGTCCACAGCATCGGTTGCAGAAGTGAACTCCTTTGTCTTCACTCTTCTGCTCCACGAGTATCTCCATTCTTTGGGCTATCTGGAGGAGCACGATGTGAACAATCTCGTATGCAGGATAAGCTCAGACATCTTTGGGGCTGATCATGCGACAGTTCAGATGGCTCAAGACCCTCCGCTCTCAAAGATGCTGCCAACGGACATGCACATGGAAAGCCTAAGTCCAACACTAGAACTCATCAAGGACTTCGAAAGGTCCAAACAACCATATATTGCTTGATTCAAGGGGCTTGCCCTTCACTCCGGAAAAAAGGGGAAAATAGACGGGAGATTCGATAGCTTTATGTTGAAGATGTATGAATTACATCTCCCAAGTGAAAATTGATGAGGTTCTTCGGAAAGAAGAAGACACCTGAGGTTCAGGAGAACACCTACGATATCTTTGGAGGCTTTGCGATCACTAAGAGGCCTGGCGGCTACGAGATCACATGGAGAAGCCCCAACCTAACCACGATCACCGTTCACTCTCTTCCAGCGATCGGTGAAGGTGTCGAGATAGAACGGGAAGGCGAAAATATCCGCGTTCTAACCACGACCTGTAAAATGACATTGACTTCAAAAGAAGGAAGGGTGGAAGCCCGCATTTCGAAGATCTAGACTTGTGTTCTCCTGTCCTAGACCCTTCTGACCATCGGACTCTTGATTCCGTGCATCATTCTCGGAAGGCGCGGCTAGAAGTCGCGACCAGACTGGAGATTGTACACCTCGATGGCGTTTCCGCCCATAATCTTCTCCGCAACTGAGATGGCTATCTTCTTGCTGAAGTATCCAGAAGCAACCTTGGCTGCGAGGACTTCTGAGGCTAGGTCTTTGGCAAGCATCAGCGAGGCGTAGCTGTGTTCGATTATGTCATGGTCGCCGCCCCACGCAAAGATCTTGTTTGAAGGCACTATCTCCAGCCATTCGTCTAGCGCTCGCTTATAGGCTGCGGGGGATATGTGCGCCAGCCAACAACCGTCAAGATACACATTTGGGAAGTACTTGGCCAGGATTCCCGCTTCCTGAAGGTAGGGGTAGCCGCCGTGGAATAGGTCGAAGCGGACATCTGGGAACTTCCTGAAAAGGTTGGTGAGATGGGTTGGATTGGCGTTCGTTATCGTATTGTAGTTTCCTGCCTGAATCCCGGTATGAATCTGGAAGGGAAGCCTATGCCGAGCGCATCTCTCGCAGACCGCGTGCATCATGAAATCCTGAAACATCTTTCTCTCCTCTGAATTGACATTGGCCAGCCCCTTGGAGAAGACTCTTTCAGCATCTGATCTCGGCACATCATCATAGAAAAGGATTCGCTCATAGGCGAGCCCTGACTTGATGCCCACTGCGCCTGTCTCTACAGCTGTTTCGAAGGCTTTGTCAAGAGTAGTCATGTAGTCGTCGAAGGAGTGAACCTTCTCCTTCGTGAAGTTTTCGGCAGCCTTGAGACTGCCATTGATGAAGTCGTCCATTCTCACGACATGAACCAGCCTCTCGTCCTTGACTATTCTGTCGTTTGGCGGAGCGGTTCCGCTTATGTCCAAGATGACCTTGTGGACCTTCATTCTTCTGAGGACTTCCAGCGACCATTTCAGATGGTCCTCACTTTTTTCGCGGATGGACAAGGATGTCTCCTTCCAGTTGGAATCGTCAAGTTCCCCTCCGTCGAATCCGTAGAGGTCGCGCAGGGCTATCAGTAGATACCTATAGTAGATTGTATTCCGCACGTTCTCGAGGTGAGGCTTCAGTTCCTCCCATCGTTCTTCAGATTGATTCTCACAGGAGGGCTTCTCCAGATATTTGAAGTTTTCGGGAGCCAGAAGACTCTCAGGCATGCCGGCTGCCACCAGATCCCCCGCGAGATAGGTGTGTGTCAGAAAATACGGGAGGTCCATCGCGAAGGTGATTTCCCGCAAGAAAGGCGAGCAAAGGTGATCGTGATGGTCCACGATTCTCATTCCGTCAAGGCTTTCCCGAATCTCTTCTTTGGCTTGTTCTATCCTCATCTTTCTCTCTCTCCCAGAATTGTGGTCTATGGGGTTGAGGGCGTTATCACCTCTAAACCGTATTTAACACTTTTCATCGCTACATGACATTCTATCGGAGACATTGGGGTATTTCCTTAGGCGCTAAGGTTGGGTCAGCACCGCCTTTCCTCATTCCAGAAGACTTTTATCCCATATGTCAATCCATAGTATAGAAAAGCGTTGAAGACTGGCTGATTAGGGTGAAGAGAGATGCCGTTGGTTAATGAGCGAGACTTGCTGCTGCCCGCCTTGAAGGAGAGACGGGCGGTTGGCGCCTTCAACGCCAACAACATGGAGATGGTTCAAGCCTTTATCTGGGCTGCTGAGGAGATGACTAAAGAGATTGGTCAGCCTGTGGACTTGATTGTCCAGCTGAGCCCAGGAGCAAGCAAATATGCAGGTTGGGCTTTGGGCGCCGGGGTGGTTAAGATAGCTGCGGCGGAAACGGATGTGCGGCTCGCCCTCAATCTTGATCACGCGACGGAGATTGAGCAGGTGCAGAAAGCCTTAGACATGGGTTTCACAGCCGTTCTCTTCGACGGCTCTGCACTGCCCCTTGAGGAAAACATAAAGCTAACCCGCAAGGTGGTTGAGATGTGCCACCCGAAGGGTGTGCCTGTGGAGGCTGAGCTGGGCAAAATCCCTAAGATTGAGGACTACTTCAGTTCAGCGGAGATCGCCAACTTGAGAACGCTTCCAGCCGCGGAGGCTGTTCAGATCATCCGGAGGAAGGCTGGCAAATCGGTTGAGAACCTGATGGCGAAACCTGAGGATGTAGAGTACTTTGTGGCAAAAACTGGGTGCGAGTTCCTTGCCGCTGCCTTCGGCTCGATTCACGGCGTCTGGGACGACATCTGGCCGGTTCGAGTTGATCGTCTAGTAGCTATCCAGGAACGCACGAGCCTCCCCTTGGTGTCACACGGCTCTTCAGGGATTCTGATGGCGCCGAAAGATGCGGGGGAGAAGGGGGTTAAGCTGACGAAGGGCGAGGGTACACTTCTCGATGCCATTCAGACCGGCGGAGTTTCGAAGGTCAATGTCGCCACGATCCTTTCAATCTCCTTTATCGAAGGGTTCGTCCAAGCTTACCAAGCCAACCCCGGGGAAAAAGACTTCAGGAAACTGGGCGGTCCAGCTCGCGACCGAGTCAAGGAGAAAACCAAAGAATACATACGCCTCTTTGCTGGCCGAGTCTAGAACAGCCACGTTGCTCGTAAGCATCGCTTCAAGACAGAAAAATTATAAAAGGGTCACAATGGTTAGATATCTATTGAGGGATTTTGGGAAGAACGGTGTTGAATAAGCATAAACGGAAAAAGCGATTGTTCGAGGTAACAGTAACCGAAACGACAGTTGAAACATGGGAAGTGAAAGCGGAAAGCGAAGAAGAAGCCAGGATAAGCTACAATCAAGGAGAGAAAACGTCATCAGACACTCTGGTTCAGGTTAGTGACAGCTGGGAACTGGAAGATTACCCTTCATTTTCTCCTTTTCCATCCAACTCTCAATGCACCAATATTTCAAAACCATCAGTCATAGCTTCTTCCAATTTTCCGAGTCCGTCTTTTATGCAATATAGGGATGGAATATCCTTAGTCACTACATGTTTGCCTTCAATCAGCAAAAGGTTACCTTCATCCTTTTTAGAGCTTTACTTGCCACTCACATCCATTCTGGTAGGAAGGTTTCTTTTCTAACAAATTTTCTTTCGCATATGAAACATCGTCAAACAGCTACCGCTAGGGTTGTTCAAGAGCAGGATGAAGGCTCTGAGTTAGCGGTGTCTCGTTAACAGACCACGCATATCAGGGTTTGTGTGCCGCAGACCCCATCTATGGCGTGTATCTTGTTTACTACCAGCTCTCCCACATCGGTCAGTTTCTCAACGTCAACTGTGACAACTATGTCGTATGCGCCGGTCACAGCGCAAGCCGATTCGACTCCCTTGATCTTGCCGACTGCCTTAGCCACATTGAGAGCCTTGCCCAGAGCCGTCTGAATCAGCACGTACGCGCAAACCAAGATTGAACCCTCTTCGTTTACATATCTTCAGAGACGGCTTTTATGTCTTCCGCATTTCCAGCGGTTTTATCACGCCGTCTCTGTACGCCGGGGCAATCCTGAGAAGGTCCAGTTGACAGGCGAATTCAACATCTTCTCCAAACCCTAGCTCCACGAGGTGTTTCGCATGCTCCCCCTTCATAATACTGGCGCACAGATTGTTGCCCGTCTGCCTAAACGCTAGGAGTGCCGCGAAAGACGCGTCGGAAAGGATAACCTCTTCGCCGGAAAGACTGTCAACAACTGCTCCGGCGCAGATGAAGTCCTCCAACGAGAAATGCCCCTTACGGCCTGAGAGCACCAAGGAGACGCCAGTATGCTCTCTCTTGGCGGTTTTCATGGCTTTCGTGGCAACCGACTTAGCGTTAAGTAATGCCCCTATCAGGACCCATTTCGCCTCTTTTACGCGAGTCAGAGCTGCCGTTCCGCTTGTGGTCGTGAAGACCAGAGTCTTCCCGCATACCTTTTCGCGTGTGAACTCCAGCGGAGAGTTTCCCAAGTCAAATCTCGAGGGCCTCAGTCCTCGTCTCTCGCCAGCAAGAAGGTATTCTGAATGCTGTCTGCGAAGGTCGTAGGCTTCCCGCAAAGTTTCTGCCGGAATGACCGCCTCTGCGCCGTTTGCGAAGGCATTTAAGATGCTGGAGCTGCATCTCAAGACATCGACAATAACAATCACATCTCTCCTCTTGACAGCCTTGATAGCATCCCTCGCCACAAGCTCCAAATTCACCTTGACAGCCAAACTCGCAGCAGCCTTCTCAAACATCTTTTCACTTTTTCATTCTGCACATTAGACTTATATAGGTCTGTGAAGGGGACAGAGGGTCTATTGGCAGTCAGCAGGGTCAAGGAAAACGTTTTTTATCGCATTGCGCAGTATTCTGGTGATCTGGTCCTAGATGGTATCTGGACATGGCAAAAACTAGAGACGGCGTCAAGATCGGTCTTGAAGTTCACTCTCAGTTGACTAGTCTAAAGACCAAGCTCTTCTGCGGCTGCTCATCAGACTACCGTGGGAAGGAGCCCAACTCTATCGTCTGCCCAGTCTGTTTGGGGCTTCCTGGTTCGCTTCCGGCGTTGAACGAGAAGGCCATCGAGTACGCGGTCATGGCTGCCCTGGCTTTGGACTGTAAGATCTCGGAGAAGATGTTCTTTTTCCGAAAGAATTACTACTATCCGGACTTGCCAAAAAATTTCCAGATCAGCCAATATGATAGGGCTGGCGGGGTTCCTCTGGCCGTGGACGGGTTCCTGCACATTGAGGAAAAGGGGAGAAGGAAGAAGATTCAGATCAGCAGGGTTCATCTTGAGGAGGACCCGGGAAGGCTCGTCCACATCGGTCCCATCGACCAGTCTGCCTACACGCTTGTCGACTACAACCGTTCCGGGATGGCGCTCTTGGAGACCGTTACCGAGCCAGATATGAAATCGCCTCAAGAGGCAAGAATTTTCCTCCAGAAACTCCGGTCCGTTTTGGAGCATCTGGGAATCTTTGATGGCAGCCTTGAAGGTGCGATGCGTTGTGACGCCAACATCTCTCTGGCAGGAGGAACAAGAGTCGAAGTTAAGAACATCTCCTCGTTCAAAGAGGCGGAGAGGGCGTTGAACTTCGAGATCACGAGGCAAAAAGGTCTCTTGGAAAAAGGCATCGTGGTTAAGCGGGAGACCCGTCACTGGGACGAGATCCGGAGGATAACAGTGTCGCTTCGCACAAAGGAGGAGGAGCAGGACTACCGCTACTTTCCTGAGTCCGATCTTGTTCCAATTGTGTTAGGCAGAGAGTTCATCGAAGACATCAGGGCGACGATGCCCGAGCTTCCTGAAGAGCGCATGAAGCGTCTCGTTTCCACTTATGACCTTCCCAGATACGACGCCGCAGTCTTGGTGAGTTCGAAGGCTCTGGCCGACTTCTTCGAGGAATGCGTGAAACTCCACAACAAACCCAAAGAGATCAGCAACTGGATGATGAGCGACCTTCTCAGATACCTCCATGAAAACAATCTTGAACTCCAAGAGTCAAAGATAACGCCAGCCAAGCTTGTGCAGATGATCCGCCTCGTCGAGGAGGGAACTATAAGTGGGAAGATCGCCAAGGCCATCCTGCCAAAAATCGTCATGACCGGAAGAGACCCGGAGGAGATCGTTGAAAAAGAAGGTCTAGTCAAGATAACGAGCCGCCAACAACTTGCCAAGCTTATCGACAAGGTTTTCGCCGAGAACCCAAAAGCCGTCAAAGACGCTTTGATAGAGGAGAAAGCCGTTCATTTCCTTATCGGCCAACTGATGAAGGAAACTCAGGGCAAGGCTGATCCCTCTCTGGCAAACCAGATGGTCCGAGAGAGACTCGATCTCATCAAGGGCAGAAAGGCCGAGTAAAAGCCTTTGTTTCTCTTTTCCACTGACCGTTGCTAGGCTTTCGAAGCGCGGTTCAGATGCCTTCGCGAGCGTCTATTCCCAGAACCTTTCTGACGAACTTGTAGACTCTGAAGGCTGTCTCCCGGTCTGTTGTCACGCCAAGCGTCGGACCGAGCACGCAAATGCCTTCTAACCCACGCCTCTTACCGAGGCCGAGCAGAAGCCCCGGTGCGCCCATGATCCTCTTTCCCTTGTATATCATAGCGTCTTTCCGAGTGTATCCCTCGGCTTGCTTCTTTGACGTTGCGGCTACGTAGACCTCTCTTGTTGGGTGCGATGAGGGTGCGCCTTCCACCGTGATGAGATAGCTGCATCCAATCTTGCCTGCGAGGTCGAGAACGTCGCCGCACACCTCGTAGTGAGCTGGTACGTCCTCCAGCGGGGGCTGGGTGTCCCCGGTCAGAACCACGAAATTTCCATTGGTTGTGGGCGCATAGAATTCGTATCTGGGCAGGCGACACACGCCTTTCTTGTCTATAGGCACATAGTCTGGAAATGAGGGCGAATACAGTTCCGCAAAGAGCTTTGCGCGCGAGGATTCAATCAGAAGCTTAGCGACAATTCTGCCTACGTTCCCAATTCCAGGAAGCCCTGCGACTAGAACCGGGTTCTCGAGCTCCGGCTGGAAAAGGAGTCGGGTATAGGTCTGGTTCATTGGGGCACCTTTAGCCCTAGACTTGACGCCGAGGCGTATAGGCTTTTCGTTTTTGTGGCCATGATAAAGGCTTAATAGCAGCTTCCTTCACCGAACACTATGTCGAAAACGTGGCCTAGCCATGAAAGCTGAAGATTCTGCCAAATCTAAAGCCTACGAGAAGTCCCTCAGAGAAATAGCCCAGAAGGCGCTGGGGAAGACCATCCATGAAAAGATGGAGATCATGTGTAAGGTCTTGAAGGAGAGCATCCCGTACTATTTCTGGGTTGGCTTCTACTTTCCCAAGGAAGGCTTTCTGGAGCTCGGTCCGTCAGCGGGTCCGCCAGCCTGTGCTCAGATACCGTTCACGGGTGTGTGCGGCCAGACGGCGACGGGCAGAAAGCCGATTGTTGTTCCAGACGTGAGCAAGTTTCCTGGGCATATTGTTTGCGACCTTAGGTCGAAGTCGGAGATCGCCCTCCCAGTGGTCAACAGCGCCGGGAAAGTCATTGCGGTGTTCGATGTTGACAGCGAGGCTCTGGGAAGCTTTGACGAAACTGATGGAAAATGGCTTGAAAGAATACTGAGAGAAGTCTTATCAGTCTAGATCCAGTACTCAAATAAGAAACGAAGTACTAGGGATTTGTGGCGGGAGTGCACATCTGTAGGCTCCGGCTATTCATCATTTCCTTGTCCTGGGACATGCTACAATGTGTAGCCTCGAGTTGATTATGCCTTCTATCTTGTCGATCTGGTTGAGGTAGACTTTCTGCAGATCTTCGATGGTTTCGGCTTCAATCCTCACGACCGCGTCGAAGATGCCGATCACAATCTTCGCCTCTTTGGCCGCCTTCACGTTCTTCACTCTTGCGATGAAGTCTTTTTTCGCTCCGGGCTCTAGGTTGAGTATTACGTAACCCGCCTCCATCAGCTAGTCCTCCTATTCAAGGATTTCCTCGTCAACGCATAGGAGCGTGACGGTTGAATGGACGCCTTCAATCGTGGATATTTCCTCGATGACTAGGTTCTCGCAGTCATGGATCTTAGGCACCTTCAACTTTGCAATGGCATCATAGTCGCCGAACAGCAGTTCCGCGTTTTCCACTTCCTTCATGCTACGCAGCTCTTCCACGACAGAACGGTTGAACCCATAGACCTCCCTCTGCGTGGAAATCTTCACGAGGACATAAGCCTCCACAAACCGGACCTCCAGTCGCTGTGTTGACATATTGTCTCAGGTCTATATTAAAGACTTTCGAGCAGCCAATCCGTATGAGAAGACGATGCGAGCTGCAGCTCACGATGCAAAAATCCATGAACGGAAATCTAAACGAAGTCTGCGAGTGATCTCTGTCTAGATATATCTGGTTTCCTTTCAAACGGTTCTGGGTGGTTTGCCTGTTGAGCTTCTGTGGCTTCCCTCTTCGCTTCTTCCGGGAAGATGTCAATCTGTCCGTAGACTCCGTCGTAGCCAGCGACTACTCTTATCCTTCCCTCTCTGACTCTCACTATGGCTTCAGCAATCCTCGGATCAGCAATCTTCGCCATTTCGCTGAACGGTGCATCCACTAGGACTGAGTACTCGTCGCTGAACCGTGAAACAAGATCGTTGTAGATTTTCCAAACCTTCTGGACGCCTGGATAGGTCACGCCCAAGACGGCTGATATTATCTCTGAGAGCGGCTGGAGGCGCACATAGCCTGGGACGCCTTCAGGCTTGAAGCCAGCCTGTCGATCAGCCAGTTCTTCTACGCGTTGTTCAACGCCCTTTGTGAGCTGTCGACGGCACCGAGGACAGATGTTCCCAAGTTTTATGGCTTCCGCAGGCGGAAGCGAGATTCTACAGCTTCTGTGTCCCGTCCAATGATATTTCCCATAGTCAGGATAAGTCTCGATTGTGAACTTGAAGCGGTTGGGGTCTTTGCTTCTGATGGCCCCCGTGACTTCGCTGTAGGTGAACTTACTGAGATCGAAGACATTTGCTTCGCGCCCTATGCGCCAAGGCCAACTGGAGTGCGAATCACTGTTCGAAACGAGCGCATACCCATCTAGACTCCTCAAACGCCAGTTCATAGGCGGATCAGACGACAATCCTGTTTCCAAGGCATGGACGTGTTTCGTCATGTCTTGATAGCAGTCTTCAACCGTATCGAAGCCGCTGAAGGCTCCGAAAAGGCTGAACCAGGGGGTCCAAGCATGTGCGGGGATGACCATGTTCTCAGCGGAGACTTCCATAACTTCTTCGACCAAAAGAGGCGCAGACATGTCCAGAATGGGTCTCCCGTCAGCCTCAAGGCTGCCGCGGCGCGACAGCCGGTCGTTGATCTGCTCAGCTGTTTCTAGATTGGGTGTCAGAATAACGTGGTGGATCTTTTTCGAGTCTCCGCTGAAGGTGAATATTGTGGAGACCTCGCCTGTTACCATAAATCTAACTGGCAGATCATGGGTCGCACCGGGTTGATACAGGCTCGTCCCGGGCACCTCTGCAAGTTTTTCCTTCAGCTCCCTGAGCCACATGGGATGCGTGAAGTCTCCTGTTCCGACGAGGTTTAGCCCCTTCATCGGGGCGAAACGCATGATCTCCTCTATGTCCATCTGTTCGCTGGTGGCTCGGCTATACTTGCTGTGGATGTGTAGATCAGCTATCACCTTCATCTCAACACGACCTTGAGGAGATCGGAGACCTATTCTTCTATGGTGGTAATGGGCTTATACGAGTTTCTGACATTCGAAGAAACCTACTCTCTACGGTTTCTTCCTCTGCTTTCCCTCTTTTTCCTCCAACGGGAAGTACTTTTCCCAATCGATCTTGAACATAGCCACTATCACTAAGACTAGGAGAGCTGTTGAGGCTATGATTGTCCAGACGCCTCCGTCTCCGCCTAGGAGGGTTTCGATGATCCCTATGGAAAGGTATCCGCCGTAGGCCAAGATGAGGCACATGAGGAATTTCCCAATGAGGGTCGGCACGAAGGCCTTCATGAAACTGTAGCGCATAATGCCGAGAGGTATGAAAAGAAGGTCGTCAGGAAGAGGAAGCAATGCAAAAAGAAATATCGTAATGGCTCCATAACGGCTGAAAACCTTCAAGATATAGTTCATCTTCTTCTGCTGCTTCTCGCTTATGACTGCCCTGCCGTAATAGCCCAGGAAGTATCCGAAGAACTCGCCCACGGCTGAGCCTGCACCGCCTGAGATCGCGATCAGTAAGGGGTCCAGAACGTGTAAGGATCCGATGCTGAATATGATGACTGTGTAGGGGATGGGAAGGACTATTGAGGAGGCGCCTAGGAAGCTGACAAGAAACATGCCCAAGTACCCATACTGCAGAGCAACCGCTTCTAGCCACTGGTCAATCTGGTTGATCCATTCCAAGCCTTGCTGAATGCTGAAGCCGAACTGCAAGTCCTAACCTTTTCCTCAACAGGCTGTAAGCGATTCTCTCTTTCAACCATCAATCATAAAAGCCTAACTGGTAGCTTTGCTCTCTCTTGATTGGGCTAGACTGATTTTCAAGATGCCACTTTCTCTAGATGGTTCTGCTCTGCCCGAGATACCTAGACCGTTGCTTACTTAATGCCCTGTTCTTTTGTGTGTGCTGCTAAAGTGTTTGGCACTTCGGGCAGATGAAAGAGGATGTGCTTCCTGTCTTGATCTTCTCTATCTTGGTACTGCAGATAGGACAAGGCTTGCCTTCCCTATAACCCACAAGAAACATGTCAACGGTCAGACCTCCCTTGCGTCCATAGAAATCTTTTTCGTAAGCTAGTCCGCCCAGTTGGATGCTAAGGTTTAGGACATCTTTAACCGCACTGTACAGGTCTGCTGTCTCCTTTGCCGATAGAGTTGAGATTTTCCGGTTTGGATGAAGTCTAGCCTTAAATAGCATGTCTTGAACATAGACATTACCTATACCCACTATGTTTTTCTGGTCCAGCAGGAAGCTCTTGACTCCAGTTTTCCTCTTACCCAACAGCTTTCTGAAGTTTTCCAGTGTGAAGTCCTCATGAATTGGCGAGACTCCCAGCATAGCAGTCATGCTGTGTCCACCCAAATCTCTTTCCGGGACAAGGTGAACATAGCCGAACCACCAGAAGGTTATGGTGAAGCCAGTGTTGTCCAGAAAGACTAGCTTAAACTGACGCTTTTCGGGCAGCGCTTTGTCTGAGGTAAAAAAGAGAATGTCTCCTCCCATTCCGAGGTTTATGAGCATGAAGTAGGCGGGGTCCAGCCTCATGAACAACCATTTTCCTTTACTCGACACAAATCCGACGGTTCTACCTTTCACCGTTTCCGCCAGTTCCGATATTGGTACGTTCAGAATCTTCGGTTGCCTCACCTCGATATCTGCGATACGTTTTCCACTGATTTCCTTGTTCATCTGTTGCGCGATCACCGCAATCTCCGGCAACTCAGGCATGTTTCTCACGAGCCAACGGCAATATCTGAACAGCATCGCAGTCTGGCTGTTCCTTCACTTAAGGCTTGCGTCGGCCCAGTAGCAGACTGTTGCATGGTTGGCAGGCCTTTTCCCCCAAGTGCAGCGTCCCACCGATCTCCACCTTAGTTGTCCTAATCATTCATCAGTGACTGAGGACGCCACCTTCAGAATGCTCCTTATCTAGAGAAGGGGAGTCGCACACGCCTGGAATCGCAGAAACCGCGAGGTTATTATCCGACGGTCTACGCTGTCCTCTCAAGTGAAGTGTCTATTGGTCTGTCTTCTTTGCTTTTGGGGCGATTATACCAGCTTCAAGCATAGATAGAAAGGGCGAATCCTCGATGTCTAGGGGAAGATATATCCTTGCCCTTCTGCGGCTCGACTCATAGGTTGCGTAGATCAGCTCCGTCGCCTGCAACGCCTTTCTTCCGCTGAGGATAGGTTCTCGACCTGTCTTCAGGCAGTCGATGAGATCACGCACAGCAAGGATGTCCTCCATCTGCTCGCTTCCTTTGTAGGGGTACCGCTCACCCGAGGCATACTTGAGCTCTGGTGTCTCCCAGTCCGGGGCGCCTTCACGAAGTACACGCACCAGAGGTCCCTTCTTCTTTTCCCCCCAGATCTTGTGTTCCCAGAAAACGTCTAGTTCGATTGCGCCCTTGGTTCCGATCAGCCTGTTTGCGCATCGTCCGCCGCCATCGCTGCCGGTGACCATAAGCCCGTAAACGCCATTTCTGAACTTGATGTATGATAGACCGTGGGTTTCAACGGGAACGCCAAAGATGGAGCTTGCTTTCTTCCTTTCCATATTGATCTGTCCCATCACCCAGTCCGCTGGCTCGTCATTGTTGTAGAAGCAGAACATGTCAAACCAATGTGTCCCCCAATCGAAAAGATTCGGACAGTAGCCTTCCACCCTATGAAGTTCTCCGATGGTCCCGTCATTCGCTAGCTCCTTAGCCTTGCTAAAGCTCGGCGCAAACCTCCGTTGATGACAAACAGCAAGAATAACGCTGCCGTCCACGCATGCCTGATAGAGCTTCTTTGATTCTCCCCATGTGGGTGCCAGCGGCTTCTCAAGAAATACAGCCTTGACCCCTCCTTCAACGCTGTCAACAACTATCTGCGCGTGTGACCCAGGCCAGGTGCAGACGCTGATGATGTCTGGCTCCTCTTTCGCCAGCATCTCCTTGTGATCCGTGTAGATCTTTGACTCCGCGAGCTTTTGTTTCTGTGCAAGCTCCTTAGCCTTCTTACGGTCGATGTCTGTACAGGCAACGATCTCGACATCGTCCAAAGTAGCGTATGCTTTCGCATGCGCCTTGCCACGGTTACCTGAACCAACTATACCGACCTTACAGATTGGCATGGTTATCCCTCTCTTTGTCCTTGATGTCTTTCGAGAAGCTTATAACTCTGACGCTTGACGCTTGAGCCACCTAGACTTTCCAGGTAATGGCAGCTCCTGCTATAGCGGATGAACAACGATGGACAGACATCAGAAGCAGCAGAGTAGAGATTAACTGGAAATCTTAAATGCCCTTCTGCCCCTATAGTAGGTTGGATTTGGACGGAAATGGCGCTGATACGTCTGGACCAGTACTTCATGGAATCCAATGCGGAAGCCGCGAAAGACAGGAAGGAAACCTTGCCTAGATCCTCATCGCAGCCTATACCTGCGCCCGTCGAGCTCGCAAGCAAAGAGAAGCAAGACTTCTTGGAAGAGCTGGTCCCGCGGAACCTACCGCCGTCTTATTTTGTCTCCGCAACCTATGATGGCGATCGTCAGTCGGCCTGCATCAAGCTTTATGAGCCTGTTTCTCAGCGCATCTACCTCTGGTACGACACCAAAGGCCACAAGCCCTACTGCTTCACGAATGTTCTGCCCGAAGAACTCGGCAAGTTGTTGCACGTTGTTAACCATCCGGGGTTCGACCACTTCGAGACTGTGGAGAAGTACGATGCTCTCTTCGACCGCAGGACAACCGTGACCAAAATCGTGGCGAAGGACCCCTTGGCAATCGGCGGACGGCCAAGCGGATGCATAAGAGACATAATCCCCGAGGAATATCCCCGAATCTTCGGCTCAGAAGAGGAACCGAATGTTTGGGAAGCAGCGATCAAATACTATCAATGTTATATCTACGACCTCAACCTCTCGCCGGGCATGATCTACAAGATCGAGGAGGGCGAACTGGTCCCGGTTGTCTACAACGAAGCTGAAGAAGCCATCGGCAAGATCCTGCAAACCAGTTTCAGGGCTGAACCTGAAGACTTCATGCCCTACTTGGAGTCTTGGACCAGACTTCTCGAGTATCCAGCGCCAGAGATGAAGCGGGTTGCCCTTGATATAGAGGTTTTCTCGCCCATGGCAACGCGTGTTCCCGATGCAGAGGAGGCTGCCTACCCGATCATCTGTGTGTCCCTCGCAAGTTCAGATGGCAGGAAGAGGGTTCTGCTCCTCAGGCGCCAGGGGAAGGAGATTGAGGAAGGAAGCCTGAGCCTGCCCGCAACCGTCACGGTTGAGTTCTACAAGTCTGAAAGGGACCTTTGCTCCGCAGTTTTCAAGGCTTTGGATGATTACCCCTTTGTCATAACCTTCAACGGAGACGACTTCGATCTCAGGTATCTTTTCCACAGAGCAGAGAGATTGGGTCTTCGGAGAAAAGGGAAGAGGGAAAGACCTTGGATTGAAGCGCCGTCCGGTGTCTTGACCAGACACTCCAGTAGAAGGAAACAGGTTTCAGTGTCGCAAGAGGCAGGAAACCTTGTCTCAAGCCCAGAACCGATTTCGGCCGCAGAAGATATTCCGATAGACTTGGGCAGAAAAGTCGCATTGTTGAAATATGGGGTCCATATTGATCTCTACAGGTTCTTCTTCAATAGGTCGATCCAGGTCTACGCCTTCGGTCAGAGGTATCGAAACGTGACCTTGGACGAGATATGCAGGGCTATTCTTGGTAAGAGCAAGATAGAGATCTCGAAGCCTGTCTCGGAACTCTCGTACAAAGAACTCGCAGAGTATTGCCTAAATGATGCGGAGATTACTCTGGAGCTGACCACGTACAACGACGACCTCGTCATGAAACTCATTTTGGTCCTGACTCGGATAAGCCGAATGCCCATGGAAGATGTCAGCCGCCAGGGAGTCTCGAGGTGGATCAGAAGCTTCATGCAATATGAGCATCGCAGAAAGGGGATGCTGATCCCGAACCCCGAAGACATACTGGCGGTGAAGGGCACAACAGCCACGAAGGCCATCATCAAGGGAAAGAAGTACATGGGAGCCATCGTTGTCCAACCGGTTCCAGGCGTATACTTCAACATAGCCGTAATGGACTTCCAGAGCCTGTACCCATCCATAATAAAGGTCCACAATTTGGGCTACCAGTCCATCCGTTGCCCACATGAGGAGTGCAGAGGCAACGAGGTTCCGGGAACACCTCATTGGATGTGCACAAAGCAGAGAGCCTTGGAAAGCGCGCTTATAGGTTCGCTTCGAGACCTAAGGGTCAGATGGTACAAGCCGAAAGCCAAGGATAAGTCGCTTCTGAAGGAACAGCGGAACTGGTACGATATCACACAGAGCGCTCTCAAGGTCATTCTGAACGCGTCCTACGGCGTCTTTGGCGCTGAGACCTTTGATCTTTACTGCCCGCCGGTCGCCGAGGCTACCGCAGCAATTGGAAGAGAGATCATCACTCAGACGATCAAGCAAGCCCGTGAACTCGGGATTCAGGTCGTATATGGCGACACGGACAGCCTTTTCCTGAAGAACCCATCTCCCGAACAGACTAGGATGCTGACTGAATGGTCAGAGAAGACTCTTGGCATGGAGCTGGAAGCGGACAAGTCTTATCGTTATGCCGTTCTGAGCTCTAGGAAGAAGAACTATCTCGGCGTCTTTCCTGATGGAAGCGTGGAGGTGAAGGGGCTTACCGGCAAGAAGCGGCACATACCGCGCTTGATAAAACGCTACTTCGACGAGATGGAAGACCGGTTGAGTGAGGTCAAGACACCGGCAGACTTTGAGCAAGCCAAGAAAGACATCGAGAGGATCATCAGAGAATGCTACAATGTGATTAGACGGCGCGAATGGCGCGACCTCAACGAGTTGGCCTTCGAGGTAGTCTTGGGCAAACTGCCTACGTACTATACTAAGACGACTCCACAGCATGTGAAGGCTGCGAAACTGCTCAAGGAGAAGGGGCTCGAGATCAAAGCTGGAGACCTCATAAGGTTCGTGAAGGTCTCGAAGGATCCGCACGTTAAGCCGGTTGAACTTGCCACGGATAGAAACATAGATGTAGACAAATATGTCGCCTATCTCAGGTCAACGTTCGACCAAATCCTTGACGCTTTGGGCCTGGAGTTCGAAAAGATCATCGGGCTAACCAGACTGGAACAGTTCATGTAAAACGATACAGGATGCCATGTCAGGCATAGATTGCTAACCCAACATGTGGACGATTTTCCCAGAAGTTCACTGGGAGATGAGGGAAAGGGCGAAAAGAATCAGTCTTATGGGAGATTACGAGCGACAAAGCAGCCTTATAAGCATGGCAACCTAACGAACGTTAAGTTGGCAGGAGACAGTGGACAGGATGCCGATTGAGAAAGTGGCCTGCGTCGGCGCTGGGTTGATTGGTCGCAGCTGGGCGACCCTCTTCGCTTGGAAAGGCTGCCAAGTTGCCATCCAAGATCTAGATGAAGGGACGCTCAAACAGGCGTTCTCTGGAATGAGACAGAACCTTAAGTTTCTCGCTGAGGTCGGTCTTCTCAAGGCTGGGTCTTTCGAGGATTGCTCTGGGAGGGTCAGGCTGACAACGGACTTGGGTGAGGCTGTGGGCGACGCGGACTATGTTCAGGAGTCTGTCTTCGAGAGCTATAAGGTGAAGAAGGAGGTCTTCAAGTCTATGGATGCAGCGACGAAGGATGATGCGATACTTGCCAGCAGCTCCTCAACTCTGAAGATGACGGTCATCCAGAAGGCAACAATGAAGCCGGAACGGTGCATCGTCGCACATCCATGGAACCCGCCGCATCTCATGCCCCTCGTGGAGATTGTTCCCGGAAAGAGAACCTCGCCTGAAGTCACA
>CAYRBK010000013.1:33363-34867 GCA_964422605.1 uncultured Candidatus Bathyarchaeia archaeon
TCTGTTCACTTGGCAAAGAGTTGGAGCGTTCTTGTCTCCTCGTCAAACTCTTTTCCCATGTCAGCGCCTCCAACCTCCATGACGAAGACCTCTGCGAAACCGAAGACGATACACCCTTCGAGCATGTGTCCGCCGACCACTCTAACCTCGTCGCCCTCAACGTACGAGAGGGTCACATGGGCGTGAACCCTAGGCTTCCCCTCAACCTCCGTCACATTTCCGGAAAGCGCCAGAATCTCCAATGGCCTCTCAAAAGCCAAGAAGGCTCTGTTCGCATCTGTTATTGGATACTGTTGCGGAAGAGCCTTACAGTTCCTGAGACTAGCTCTCTGCAACAGGCCTACTCCTGACAGAATTACGCCCGCTCTTATGCCGTTCTCCACAACGAGGTTGCTGACAGACCCAATCAGGTCGCTGTTGGGCTTTATCCTGGCAACCAGTATTCGGCCCGTCTTCCCGAATCGGCTAACATATCTGTTCTCCAAAATGATCACGGAAAGAGACTCCGCACGCTTTCATCTTAAAGCTTGCGGAGTTCACGAACTCTGACTAGGATCGAGTCTCTTTCTCCTAAGCTAGGCGTAGACTCGTAGGCCTCGGGCTTTTAACGCATCTATAGCGTTTGGTCTGCTTAGAGCCGAGAGAAGGATAAGACCTATGATGGCGACGACGATGAGGCTGCTCGCCGTTATGCTAAGGATCATGGCTGCCCATGCTGGCATCGGCATCCCAAACAAGTCTGGAGGTTCAATAAAGAGCCACAGGTATCCGCCGACAATGAAGCCTATGATGAGAGAGGCAAGCACGCATGCAAGGAGCCTTCGTCTCCTGAGAGTGAAGATGACGAGTGTGGCAAGGAAATTCGCTGCTGAGCCGAAGACGACATCAACCGGGTTCACCGCTCCAAAGGCGATCACTCCGCCACCGATGTTGCCCACCAAGCATCCAATCGTGGCCCCCCAGATGATTGGCCACCCGAATAGCGCGGCGAGCGGGAGCAAACAGTCAGCTAACCGCAGCTGAACTGGTCCAAAGGATATAGGCGCCAGATAGATTAGAAGAACCGCATAGAGACCTGCGGAGACAGCGGCCAGACTAATGTCTTTCGTATTCGTTCTTTTTCACCTCCGACACCGGGGTTTCTAGGGCGGAACGGGTGGAGGTGTCCACTCACCCGCCGTTAACAGAAACAACCATCAGAGGATTAATAAGATTTTCTCGGTCATCCCCGTTTCTCATGAGCACCATCTGGCATGGTTGGATTCTCAGGAGGCAGAAAGTGAAGAAGGGAAATCTGGTTTGACAGCTCTGAAGATTCGGATGCTTGTCAGAGGTCTTCCAGTCTTGTGCTTCTTTTGACGCACTCTTGATGGTTCAGGAGCACATCCTCAACAAGCTGTGTAAGTTTGTCTTTGGGATGGAAGCCAACTGCCGCCCCTATCGGTCTTCCCTCGCAGAAGAACATCAGCGTAGGCGTGCCCAAGACGCCATAGTGGATAGCGAG
>CAYRBK010000014.1:0-33197 GCA_964422605.1 uncultured Candidatus Bathyarchaeia archaeon
AGTTTCTACTCTCTGCCACTATCGATGTACGTGGCGGACAGTTCGACCAAGCCCACCCGCAACTGCTGGTTCCCAATGCCCTATGCCGACGGTGCCGCACTGGAACTGACCAACGAGGGCACAGTGCCCTATCTCCATTACTTCTACATCGACTATGAAGAACACCGACAGATTCCGGACGAGGTTGGGCGCTTCCATGCTCAGTGGCGCCGAGAGAACCCAACTGGGCCTGTGGCACGGCCTTCTGGCGGCTCTGAGATCAAGAACCTCACCGCAACGGACAACTACATAATCCTTGATGGGAAAGGACGCGGCCAATATGTCGGCTGCGTGCTGAGTGTACGGGGTTTGTCGCCTGGCTGGTGGGGCGAGGGCGATGATATGATATTCGTCGACGAGGAGATCGGCGAAGACGGCTCTTTGAAGTGGCCGCCCGGCATTCACGGAACAGGCACAGAGGATTTCATGAACTTCTCCTACGAGTTTCCCATACGGGACACGGCCTACGGACTCTACCACGGGGTCTCTCTCTCAGGGGCTCCTCGCCAGAACGACTGGGGGACACTTTCCGGCAAAAGCAACCAGTGGTCCGTGTATCGATTCCACATCCAAGACCCGATTCCCTTCCAGAAGCGCATCTTAGTGACGTGCGAACATGGGCATGGAAACGACCGTGCTGACGACTGGTCAAGCGTGGCATACTGGTACCAGCTTGAGCCTCACGAAGCCTTCCCGAAGATGCTTCCCGTATCAGAAAGGCTACCGTAAGCCGTTGACCACAAAACATCAGTATAGGTGAGTCGAGATGCTGAAACCGAAGGTCGGATTCACTGTCGAATACCATCCGCAGGAGGTTGGAGCTGAGGAAGCCCCCGGCTTGCTTACAAAATACTGTCAAGTGTTGCGAAAACTGGGGTTAGAGGTTACAAAAGCAAAGGAGCCACTGCACGACATTGAAACAGCTGCGCAGACAGGAAGCCTCTTCAGAGAGAACCAAGCCGATGTCATATGCGTCCTCCTAGCTACTTGGAGCTCAGACGAGCTCATACTGGACCTTCTGGAACACTGTGATGTCCCGATGATCGTCTGGGGGTTGCCGGGGATTCACACGGGTTCGCTTTGCGGTGCCCAGCAGATAACATGCGTGCTGAAAGAGCTTGACAAGCCTCACAGATTCGTCTACCGCGAGGACGAGTCAGCCCTCCAAGATATCATGGCATACGCTAGGGCAGCAGCCCTGTTTAGAAAGCTGGGAATGGTTAGATTGGGGTTGGTAGGCTACAGGGCAGAGGGCATGACCGAGACCGCCTTTGACGAGTTTGCACTGAAAGAGACAATCGGTCCCAGAGTCGTGCATGTGGACAAGGGCGAATTGAGAGGCATGATCGGGGAAATCCCTGATTCCAAAGCCCTGAAGCTATGGGAAGACATCAAGCTGAAAGTTGGAGCTGTGCGTGTCAAGGAAGAGGACGGTTTGCGCTCGGCAAAGGCTTACTTTGCGTTGAAGAAGATCATCAACGAGAACTCTCTTTCAGGCGTGACCGTCAAGTGCGCCTACGATTTTATGGGGGTTGTCTGTCTTGCCTTCTCCTTGCTGGGCGACGAAGGGATCGTTGGCGGATGCGAGGGCGACGTGAACGGGCTTGCAGCAATGCTTATGCTTCACGAGTTAACGGGCAGCCCGGTCCACAACACCGATCTCCTATCAGTCTACGAGGAGAATCACTCATCCGTCTACTCTCACTGCGGCTCCGGCGCCTTCTCTCTAGCCGAGAAGAAGGAAGACATAGCCTTGGAACCAGTGCGGTTGGCGAATGAAGGTCTCTGCGTGCTCTTTCCAGGCCGTCCTGGAAAAGTGACCCTCGTCAATCTCGTCGGTCGGAAAGGAACCTATCGAATGTCCATAGTCAAGGGGGAAGCCGTCCGCACAGAGTTGGTCTTTCCGGGCAACCCAGTTAAGGTTGTCTTGCCTGTCTCTGTGGACGAGTTTCTCGAAACAGTCGCGAGAGAAGGGATCGGACACCACTGGATGGTCGGATATGGCGACGTAAGCAGCGAACTGGTTCAGCTAGGACAACTGCTGGGAATCAAGACTGTTCTCATTGCGTAGGAGAAGTGAGCTGGGAGCGCACCAACATCTCCGAATCAGACATTCCGGGGTTGGTGTTTGTAGGAGTTCACGGAAACCATTTTGGACGGAGACGGCTTAATTCTTGGCTTGAGAGGTTTCTTTCGTGAGGTTTGAGCTGAGTTCTCGGGAGCGGCTTCTTGCGGCGATGAGTCTAGCAGAGCCCGACCATGTTCCCCTTTGCCTAAAGTGGTGGGAGCGGCCCTTTCTGGCCGAAGAGAGGGAAGGTTGGAGGACCCAGTTTGAACGTGTGCCGAGGGTGCTAAAGCTTGGGATCGATGATACACTCACTTTGAAGGTACCCATTTCCCTCAACCCGAAGGTCAAGACCCGCATCAAGAAGGTTCATCCGGCCGGGGAGAGATATCCCTTGCTCGTGAAAGAGTATCAAACTCCAAAAGGCTCTCTCAAACGTGTCGTGCGTCAGACTTCTGACTGGCCTTACGGGGATGATATGCCTTTACTCACAGACTTTGTCATCCCAGAAGCCCGTTCGGTTAAGTATCTGGTCGAGTCCGAGGATGATCTTGAGGCCTTGTCCTGCTTGCTTGATGAGCCGTCGAAGGTAGAGATTAGGACATTTCTCGGGGAGGCAGAGAAGATTGGGCGTTTCGCAAATGGGAATGGTGTGCTCGTGGATGCAGGGATGTTCTACGAAGAGGGGCACGAAAGCGGGATCTTTGGGGCTGATGCTCTGCCGTGGCTCTGCGGCCTCGTGAATACGATGAAGGCAGCCTATCTGCGGCCTAGCTTCGTCGAGGAGATTCTTGATGTCATACTGGAATGGGATCTTAGGTACCTCCGCCTAGCCGCCGAGTCAGGCGTCGTCGACATGATAGTCCACCGTGGGTGGTACGCGAACGCAGACTTCTGGCCGCCCAAAATATACCGCAGATTCATCCTTCCGTATGTCAAGAGGCTGGCTGACTGCACCCACAGGCACGGCCTGAAGCTCTGCTATATAATGTCCATGAGTGTGATGCCGCTGCTTGGCTTTTTCAAAGAGGCCGGAATTGATGTTCTTTATGGTCCGGACCCTGTCCAAGGAGGAGCAGATTTGGCGAAGGTGAAGAGGGAAATCGGAGACTGCATATGCATATGGGGCGGGTTGAACTCGGCGGTCACGCTGAAGCTGTGGAGCGAGAAGCAGATCACGGAAGCTGTCGTCGATGCCATGAAGATTCTGGCGCCAGGCGGAGGCTTCGTTCTATCAGCTATAGATCAGGTTTTCCCGGACACTCCATGGAAGAGCATAGAAGTCATGATCGATATCTGGAAACGCCTTGCAGACTACCCAATCAGTCACTGACGCTCTTCTAGCCAGAGGGCTCACCTGAACTGTGGAAGATACTTCGACTCACGCTCTAGAAGTTCGTCAAGCATCTTCTCGGCGACTTCCATGCTAGAGACTGATGGATGCATCATGAGAGCCTGAAGGGCTGTCTTGCGGTCGCCTGTCAAAGCCGCCTCAACCGTCAAGCTTACGTGAGACAGCTGGTGTCTAAGGATGGCTTCAATTGCTTCGGGCAGCGGGCCAATATGGACGGGTCTCACACCCACGTCTCCAACTATCGCCGGAACCTCAACCACCGCGTCGTCTGAAAGACCCGGGATGGCGCCTGCGTTCGGAACGTTGACAGCTTCATAAAAGTCATTCCGTCCGGAAACAAGGCTCTCAAGCACCCTAATCACAAGAGCCTCTTCAGTGAACGTTTCCTTGAATAGTTCGTCGATTGAACCTTTGCCCGTCGCCCATTTAACCAAACGAGACCAGGCTTCTTCCCGCCATTTCGGGTCGTATGTGGTTCCTTTCGGATACAGCGTCAACCCGTACGAGGCGCCTTTCTCAGCCTCTTCTCTCAGGAAATAGGGGAGGAACTCAGCTACATGGGCATCTCCAGGTGATGGGAACAGGCCGAGTTTCTCGTAAAGCAGGAAGGACACGTAATGACCTCTGATTTTTCCTATGATCTCGTCTTTGCTTTGTGATCTTTTGATGTCGTCCCAGGCTTTCTGAACCCTGTCATACCCGTCTCTCCCTTTGACGAGTATCTCTTTTGCCCATGTGAAGTGGTTTATGCCTCCGGCTAGGAGGGTCAAGTCTTCAGGTTTCTCGTTTAAGAGTTTTGCCAGAAAGCCCTTTGTTCCATAGATCCCGACGCAAAGACCCACAAAATTGACGCCCGATGTTCTGCGCACAGCCGTGCACAGGGCGGTCATAGGGTTAGTCACATTCAACGCGAAGGCGTCAGGACATATTCTTTGAACATCTTTCGCTATGTCGACTATGACTGGAATGTGTCTGAGAGCTCTCGGGAAGCCCTGAGGTCCTGTTGTGTCTCCTAGAGGGGCGAAGAAGCCGTGCTTTGCAGGTATCTCAATATCCAGCTTCTCGATGTCTGTGCCCACGGATATTGAGATGACAACATAGTCCGCCTTCCGCAATGCTTCCGCTCTGTTGGTGGATTGGCCTACAGTCATGTCTGCCTTTCTTTCAGCCACAATCCTGTCGGAGAGCTTGGCCATTAGATCCAGTCTTTCCTTGTCAACGTCCATGAGGCAGACTTCCACGCCCTTAAGGTCCTCTGACATCGCGATGTCGGCCAGAATGTGAGGTGTGAAGACTAGGCTTCCTGCGCCTATTATGGTGATTTTGGGCGCCATCTCACCAGCCCCGCTCAACAGATTCAACCTTCAGTCTATTTAAGATTTCATTGCCCGCCTGTCGATCATCCCGAAGAGCTCCTCTTTGCTGGGTTCGCGGATGCTAATGAGGCGAAAAACATTAATCATCAAAAGGTGACAGCAGTCTCCATGAGTTTCACCTTCAGGCCGCGGCTTAACATTGAGGCAGCGGTCCCCCGGCACGTTTTGGAGACCATGCATGAGAAAGCTCTAGAGGTTCTCGAACTCGTAGGAGTCAAAGTCACAAACGAGCGATTGCTCAAGAGGATTACGGGGCACAAAGGCTTCAGGACAGAGAATGGATGGGTTAGGATTCGGTCCGATCTGATCGACAGTCTGCTCTCCCAAGTTAAGCATAGACGAGGGAAGGTTCCTGCCGCAGATGAAGAGACGCCTATACTGTCTCTTGGCTATCCTGGCTGCTTTTGGGTGATTGACTTGGATACTGATCGGTTGGAGCCTCTGACCAAGAGCAGAGCGATTGAGGCTACAAAGCTGATAGATTCACTTTACGATTGGGGTGTCAGGGGCGGCGCACCGGGCGCGCCTGTAGATATCTCACCTAGGATGCGTAGGATTGCCCAGTGCTTGATAGGCTACGAATACAGCCGCTCAGCCTCGGCAGCGCCCTTCGAGAGCTATGAGGAAGCCGTCTATATCAAAAGAATGGCTGCGGTGATGGGCGAGGGCTTCGGCATACCTATCTACGTGGTAAGCCCGCTCAGGTTTGAGGGAATCTCCGTCGACAGAGCCATACCGTTCTTGGAGCAGGGAGACTGCGACTGGGTAAGCGTGAGTTCAATGCCTATGGCAGGCGCCACGGGTCCAGTCTATCCTGTAGGCGCGTTCATCCAAGGCATAGGTGAGTGTCTGGGACCCTACGCCATACTGCGAGAAGCGTATCCAGAAGTACCGGCATCGTTCAGCATAGGTGCCTACCACTTTGACATGCACTACGGAAATATAGTCATAGGATCACCAGAACAGATCTTATTAGACCTCTTCAGCATAGCCCTTAACTTGTTCTATGGCGTTGGTCCCTATCTGGCTAGGTCCTTCCGCACCATGGCCAAGAAGGTTGACATACAAGGGCAGGTTGAGAAAGCCGCATCGGCTGCAGTAGGTGTCTTGACGGGGCCTGGGGAGTTCATCCACAGCGGACTGCTCAGCATAGACGAGGTCTTCAGCCCCTTGCAGCTGGTTATAGACTGCGAAATAGCTAGGTATCTGGCAAGAATTGCTAGAGGTTTAGAGTTGTCGCAAGAGCAGGTTGACCTGTCAATGCAGTCGATTGTCCGCTTCGCTGCCAAAGGCCATTATCTGACGGACAAAAGCGTTCTTGATGAACATAGACGAATCTACTGGGCTCCAAGCCTCTTCGACTATTCCCTACTGCGAACGTCGAAGCTTGACGCAGACATGATTGGAAAGGCGAAGGAGACATGCAGGAGGAAGATTCGAGAACACACGTATCAGCTGGAAGGGCGGAAAAAGAGAAAGCTGACCAAGATATACGAGGAGGCAGCCAGAAACCTGTCTTGACGCCTCGGGATTTCTACCAAGGCTTCATCCATGTTGCCTTCATTATGAGCGAGCTTGCGACAGCCACGGCTGCGGCTAGCCCTTCGCCTGAGACAAGCCCGGCGGCTATTACTGACCTGTTCTCCTTCCATCTTTCCGCGCCAAGGAACCTTGGGAATACAAACCTGTTCAGTATCGAACCTGCGAATAGAGCTATGCTATAGGGAGGGGTCATGCCCATTCCGGTTACTATACCGATTGAGGAAAAGGGAAGACCTAGGAACTTGGACGCCGCTTCTCCAGCTAGGCAGAGGGCCAGGATCACGAAGAAGGAATAGTATAGGACCTCCGGCTTTACGCCCACTTGCCCCGTCATCCAGACAGCGCTACTCATTATCTGTGACGGCCACGTAGCCAATGCATAGGGATAGGCTGCTGAAGGGATGGGTGCTATTCTCCAAAAGAACTCCATCCATACAAAACTGAGAACGTTATAGATCACGATCGAAAATAGGAGCGCCTTTATCACGTCCATGGGTCTCGTTTCGGTGAGTGTCCCCACTTTCACCATGTACGTCCAGCTGGGCGACCCACCCTCCGCGGTAGCAAGTCCTCCGACAATGGGGGTGAAGACCCAAGCTGCGACGCCTCTGTAACCACTGAGATACACCGAAAGCGCCCACTCTGAAGGTGCACCTGGCGAAACGCCTGTAGAGCCTAGAGACACGACTGATATTATTCCATTGAGAAAGGATACACCGACAGAGAGCAGAAGGGGGATCCAGACGGGGAGTTCTGGCACGAGCAGATGAAACAGAGCAACTGAGCCCACAGTTCCCAGGATATAGAAGCCTACCAGCCATTTAAGCGAAGAATAACCAGCAGTCTTAATGAGGGATGCTTTGGATAGAGCTGAAAGGCCCTTGGCAACGGGTTTGGCGAAGAAAATCACGGCAATGACCATTAGGGCGAAGACCGCGGCAGTTTGCGGTGCAATCCAAACCCTCAGGTATGACCTAATTAAGACCCCTCCGTAGCCCATGCCGCCAAAGTACTCACTTGCCCATTCTGGAAATGAGTCTCTGAAGGCAGTTAGCGTCAGGTAGTTGCCCACCACCCAAACGGCTATGGAGGCGGCAAGCATGTAGAACGTGACGGCGAGGCTTATGAAAAGCCCCGCAACGTAGGCCATTATGTCCGTCATCACTCCCAGTAATGCGCCGGGGATGTATTGAGATGTAAAGGGGGTTAGGTCGTACCAAGGCAAAGGTATTATCATATAGCCCGTCACTATGGGGAAGATATACAACAATGCCCCCCATGCCAGTCCCGGATACAATGCGAGCGTGAACAACTTTATCTTCTCCGGTCTACGCTCGCTGAGCGTTGTGACAATTGACGCGTCTATAGTGGCCAAGGGGAAGGGCAATTTCTCGACCTCGATGAAAATGTACGAGAGTATCACCGCCAAGCTTAACTCGGTGCAGTAGTAGAAGAAACCCGCCTGGATATTCGTAATCAGTAGCGGGATCAGCCAGTCTCTATGAAAGAAGGTTCTGAGGACATACGCTGACGAGTCGTAGGGCGGAGCAAACCAGGAAGGGTACAGCTCCGGTATGGGCAACCCGTCAATCTTGAATGCCCACGTCAGAGGTGAGGTTACAAAGTATCCCTTCCAGACTTGCCATATATAGCCTGTCGCGCTTGCAGCCAGACTGCTCATCAGATAAACAATCAAGAGTTCCTGACGGGAAAGAGGATTTCCTATCAGACGAGTGATCTCCATCGCGATGAAAGCCATGACTATCGATACCATTGCGATCGAGACGATACCGCTTACCAACTGAATATAGAGCGCCACGGGCATCCATATCAGAGACGAGATAAGTACGATGAGTGCTGAACGCCACGAAAACCCTGGCTTATACTCAGCCTTGGTCAAAGCCATCTTGAACCAAAAACCTTATTATCAAAGCTCAGTTTATAAGACTGTTGGTCCCCCCGGCATGAAGAAAACGAGAGCTCTTTTCATGCTCGCTTTTATCTTGTCCTCGCCGGCAATGACCTCCATCTCTCATTCATACTCGTTCGAAGCCGTCAGAGAAGCCAGCGCAGAGGCTGACTTGTCGGAGTTCACCTTTTCGCGTGACGCTCTTATGGACCACATCGAGAGATTTTCCAGCTTCGGTTCGAGGATCTCTGGCTATCCGGGTTCCGAGGAAGCGGCTGAATACATCGCCGACTACTTCAACAGGACGCTGGGACTGAAGACGATAGTCCAAAGTTACCAAGTCGCTGTCCCCGTGGATGAAGGATCGTACATAGAGATCCTTTCGCCATCTCATCACAACTTGTCAGCCTACGCCTTCTGGCCGAACTACATCCAGTCAAGCACGACGCCGCCCGGGGGGATCAGCGGAAGACTCATATATGTTGGCGAAGGCAACCTCGAGGATTTCGATAACAAGGCTGTTGAAGGCTCAATACTTCTGATGGACATCAACAGCGGGTATAATTGGCTCAATGGCGTAAACTTTGGCGCTAAGGCTGTGGTCTTCATCGAGTCCGAGACGCATCGATACGAGTTCCTAAAGAAGCTATTGAGAAACCCAATATACGTTCCCAGACTGTACGTTTCCGAGAGCGACGGCATTCTCCTAAAGGGCCTTGCCAAAGAAGAGGCCTTTGTAAACGTCCACTCCAACATAAGATACGAAGCCAGAACTGCCAGAAACATAATCGGAATACTGGAGGGAAGAGCTCCTAACAACGTCATTATGGTCTCCACTCACTTCGACGATTGGAGCGCGGTTCCAGGAATGGCGCCGGGAGCCGACGAGTCTACAGGCATAGCGAGCCTACTTGAGATTGCGACACACTACAGCGAAGCTCCATCTCCACCAGACAACACGCTGTGGTTCGTAGCTTACAGCGGGCATTGGGAGGGTCTCTCAGGACCAAGAGAGTTTGCAGAGGAGTTCCTTTTCTCGCCCGAGGTCCAACAAGATCTGACCAAAGTATGGCTACAGATCAACCTCGATTTTTCCTCTGACAATTCCCAGATCACACCTCTCTATGTGGGACGCTTCTATGCAGCAGGCGTAAACGAGGAGACGCAGGCTCGGTTCCTGTGGGCTAGAGAGGTCATTGCTGGGCTTAGGGGAAGGTTGCCTGAGGACGCGGTCTTCTGGGAGGGGCTGCGCCAACTGAACTGGTGGGGGACGGAGTTCGAGTCCTACATGCTTGATTCCGAACCCGCGGCTCTAAGCGGAGTCGTAGCCTTCTCACTCATGACATCCTACGCCCGAAGACTGTGGTGGGGGACCCCTTTTGACATGCCTGAAAGAGTCAATGTCGAGAACCTGATGCACCAACTCAGCTCGTCCCTGATGGTGATTGATGAGTTCGTCGGTAGGGAAACGTTCGGGAACGACTGGAAGGATGTTAAGCCGACGAGAATGCGGCTCTATGCCTTCGGTGGGTCTGCCAGCTACATAACACTGAAAGGCAAGGTCCTGGCGTTTAATGTCACGACGGGCTGGTACAGCCCAGTTCCTCACGCTTTGGTAACCCTCAGCATAAAAGCGGTCGGAGGGTACCATTACATGTTCGCTGATGTGTACGCGTTTTCTGACGAAGACGGAGACTTCACCGTCTACGGTATGCCTTCCGGCCAGATTCTTGGATATACCGGCCCGCTACAGCCGTCAGAAAGAGCCATCATTATAACCGCGTGGATCCTAGACGAAGATACGGGCGGGATAGCATACGCACCCGATTTCGGAATCTATGGCGCCAGATTTTTCAGTCCCATAGTTCATCCGATGGCGCATCCGTTGAATGTGACGGCTGTCGTGTTTGAGTGTGCTAGCCTGGAGATTCTTGACCTGATTGAGCCGAGCACTGGACGAAGGGGGTTGATCCCAGATCCCGCACGCGCTGGAGACCTAAACTACTTCATCGGACAGAGCCTCTTGGTTCCTTATGATTTAGACGCCTTCGCTGAGCCAACCTTCTTCGGCTTCTACAGCGACCCATCCGAACCCGTTGGCGTGGCCTTCGTGCAACCGGGTTTGAAGGCGCTGATGCTGTATAAGAGAGGGATCTTGATATCTCGGAACGTAGGCGTTCTAGCTAACACCAGCAAAGAGAACCTTGAAGGTTCCGGATACCTCCTAAGGAAAGCCGGAGATAGGTTAACCATAGGGATGAGTGCCTACAAATTCGCTAAGGACATGTATTCGATCTCCTCGGCTCGATACGGGATTCTGTCCACACACTTTGTCTCATCCCTCAGCTTCGATGAGGCTATGAACAAGACCCAAACCTATCTGACCGTTGTGGATCGGTTCCTTCAGAACGGAACCTTCAGCAAAGCCTACACAACCGCATTCAAAGCGTGGGGGTGGGCGCTGGTCGCGTATGGAATGCACACGATGCCCCTGATCTATGACCTTTCCGGAACCACCCTCCTCTTCTTCTTTCTTCTGATGCCGTTCGTGTTCTTCTTCGAGCGTTTGACGATCTTCCGAGAGGGGAGATCAAGATTGATCTTCTATGTCGTGATCGGCGCAATTGTTATGGCAGTCTTCAACGTCGTCCATCCGGCATTTTCCATAATGTCCAACTCCGCCCTGTCGCTGGCAGGAATATTCGTGGTAGTCTTGACTGCCTTTGTGTTGTTCCTCTTCACAAGAGAGACTTCCAGGATAATCAGTGAAGAAGCTCAGAGGAGGCTGGGGGTCCATAGACTGGCAACCGGAACCCTAGCAAGCATTGAGCTCTTCTCATCCATAGGTGTGAAGACCATACGGAGATACAAACTCAGAACTATCTTGACCTTGATAACGTTGGTCGCGAGCACAATAGGCATCGTCTCCTTCACCTCAGCCTCCACCTATCTGGGTGTCATAGTTGGCGATGAGTCCACTGACGTAGCCTACCAAGGAATCCTAGTAAAGCAGCTATACGGGGCACCGCCTCAGCAATCCTTGGACACTTACACAAAGACATTATTGGAAGGCGTGGTCGAAGACTACGGCACAGTCTCTCTGAGGGTTTCGCTCTATCCCCAGTCAATCTATGGGAAGCGGGCACCAACTGCAACCATCAAGGGAAGCAATGGAACTTACGAAGTCAACGCCATAATGGGAATAGATTCAATGGAGTCTGAGAGGTTCTTCGAAGACCAGGGGGCGCTCGTAGGCACAAGTAGGTCTTTCTTGGAGGAGGACTATCTCGCTTGTATGCTGACTACGACACAGGCAGAGGTGCTTGGCGTTGATATTGGCGAGTTCGTCGAGTGGAATGGACTCCGATTGGTATTAGTGGGCATAACGTCTCCTGAGGTTCTGAAGGACGATCTAGACGGTCGTTCAGTCAGCCCGAACAGTCCGCAAACGATAATTCAGTACAACCCGCAGATTCAAACCCGTATCCCGATGTCGATCGGTTGGGACTTCGCCCTCATAGTTCCTAGTCGTCTCGCGTTGGACCTAGGGGGTTATGTCCTTTCAGTCGGCATTCATCTCAAAGAAGATATCGACTGGGCAAGGGCAGAATCGATTGCCAAGGAGTTGGCAAAGATACTGGATGCCCAGGTTTACCTCAACTGGAAAGGGTTTGCCAAGAGCTATTCTAGACTGACCCTTTGGGCTCTTCTAGGATGGGAAGCTATAGTAGCCTTGTTCGTAATCACAGCTGCCAACATAGTTGTGACACTGATGGCCTCCAGTAAGGAGCGTTCCAGAAACATAGAGATCTACAGCCTAACAGGATTGAACCCAAGGGGCAGCATGTTCATCATCTTGTCAGAGAGTGCGATCTACGCCACGATTGCTGTGATGTTCGGCTACATCGTCGGAATTGCGCTTAACCTCGCCCTCAACAAAATGGGAATACTGCCCTCAATCTATATCCTGAACTACTCCTCTTTCTCAGTGGCTTTAACTCTGGCTGGCATAGTCTTGGTAGTGCTATCAGCCTCGATATATCCAATCTTGACAACATCGAAGATGGTGGCACCCTCCCTGGAAAGAAAATGGGAGCTACCAACAAAACCTAAGGGGGACGAGTGGGGGGTTCCCGTTCCATTAGCCCTCGAGTCGAGAAGGGAAGCCTATGGTATTCTATGGTATCTCCATGAGTACTTTAGCGGCGAGGGTAGGGAAACACGATACTTCTCCGTCCTCAGTCTTCAGGACCCGTCAGAGGACGGAAGGAGTTTGGATCTCACAGCATCCTTGGCTCCAAGGGAATCTCATGTGACGCAGACGGTGAAGATTGGTCTTTCCGAGTCGCCCGACAAAAAACGCTACGGATTCTCCATCTATGTCAAGCGGATGACTGGGACCTACCCAACTTGGCGCACATCAAACTACTACTTCATAGACTCCGTGAGAAAACAGCTCCTGCTTTGGAGAAGCCTGCCAGAGGAGAAGCGGGAACACTACATGAGAATCACTCGTGCAGCCTAGCAGTCCGCTCGGGAACATCAGAAAATCGTAAAGAGTATTCGGCTCATTGCCTGTCTGATGTGGCTGGCTACGTCTTCTGACTCGAACTTCCTATGCATCTTCGGAATTCTGGAAAGTATTTCGTCCCTCCTCCTGTAGATTAGCATCCGGAGAAGGAAAGACGCCTTCAGAATGTCACGCGCATCAAAATGCCTTGTCTCATGGGTGATGAGCTCAGGGTACCACGCGAGACTTCTCAACGGCGTGGTCGAGAAGACCGTGTAATCTTCGAAGCCCCTCATGCGCAACCTCAAACCATGCTGCTCTGCCTCATTATAGAGTTCTGTTCCAGGCTCGACGATGAGGGGGGTGACCCAGAAGGGCAGCCCGCCGAGCTTTATTGTTTCCCTGATGAGTCTAGCCGTCCCCCTAACATCTTCCCAAGTCTCCTCTGGGAAACCGGTCATCCACCAGGTTTGCGGAACTATTCCCACCTTAACCGTCAGTTTCACAGAGTCCTTCATCTGTTGAGTGGTGACGTCCCTCTTTGAGAGGTTTAGAACTTTTTGAGAACCAGTTTCCATCCCGTAGTCAATGGTGTCAACCCCTGCTCGGGCAAGCTTCATCAGAGTTCCGCCTTTGAGGAAACCGGGCGCGGCGACCAAGTTGAGATGTCTTATCTCTTGGTCCAACCCCTCTCTAACCATAGCATCCGCGATTGACTCTATCGTCTTCTTGCTACTTAGGTACGTCCAATCCTGAATGTAGAACTCAGTGTATCCTTCCTCGACTAACAGCCTAAGCTGATTTAGAACCCATTCCGGCGAATGGGTGGTGTACTCTTTTCGACCTGAAAACTCATGTATTCTCGGACCTATGCAGTAAATGCACTTTCTGAAGCACGGTCCTCGGCACACATTTATGGCCGGGCTATATACGTCGGGGCTTGGGCAACCCAGTATCTCGGTCTCCTTTAGAGTATACGGCGGGATTTCGTCAATTTTCTCGACAACTCTTTCTATGGGGTTGCTGATGAACTTCTTGCCTGATCTCCTTGTTACTCCTCCAATGTCGTCGAAGGGCTTCCCTTCCTCAATCCTGCGTACGCATTCGAGAAGTGATATCTCAGCTTCGCCTCTGAGGACGGCGTCCACGCAGTCTGAGTATCTGTTTGCTATCTCTCCGGCCAGTATGGATGCGTGGGTCCCGCCTATCAGAACCGGGGTGCTGGGGCTTGTCTTCTTAGCCATCTTCGCGGTTTCTATCGCTCCAAGGCTCTGATGCATCCAGTTCAACTCGACTCCTACGACGATAGGCGAGGATTTCCTCAGGCACCTCTCCAAGTACTTCTCATCGTATCCTTGCCTGTAGAGCTCCGGAACATCCCATATCTGAACGTTGTACCCGTTCTTGGAGAGGAAGCTGGCGATATGGAGCATCCCATATCCTATCTTGTCCATTGGGTGGAATGATGCTGCGCATCTCTTGGCGTTGACAGTGGTTGGGGAATGGATGAGGATAACATCTGCCATCGCTTTCACCATGGAAGCCTTTTCTTCTTGACCGCCCCGATTCTGAAAGCTGCCTCGAATGTTTCGGTCACGCTTCTGTATATCTCCTCTCGGTTTGCTCCGGTTTCTGCAAACTTCTCGCAAACGGCGTCTGCTATCTGCTTGAACGATCTCTTCCCGTCGATCAGGCTCAAAGCGTAGGCTCCAATCCCATCGGTCTCAATGAATCTTCTTTCCTTTTCATTGAAGATGTAGTATTCCCCGTCAAAACCAGCCATCACTATGCACCATTCTGGCTTCCCGAGTCTTTCACCAGCCTTCATAGGAGACACTCTCGCTTCTCACCTCACCTGTGAGGTGCTTGTTTTCCCAGATATTCCATGACCAATAGGCTTTTATATTTAGATAACGTGAACCTATAACCGCTGAAAATCTAAGGAAAGAAAAAACATAAGGGGAGATTCTATGACAGAAGAAGTCGAACTGAAGCGAGGAATTACTCCGAGGGTTATAATCCTAACAGTGATACTTACACCTCTCATTGCCTTCTTAACACTTTATCCATGGGAACTTTCATCGAGGCCTTATACTTTCAGCGGTCAGTTTATCTCGTACTTCTGGATAATACTCTTCCTAGAGGTTCTTGGGCGGGTAAACCCGCGTCTACGGCTATCGAAGCAAGAGACGGTAATTCTCATGGTGTTGTTCTGGCTGACGGCTGGTATAAGCTTTATTGAGAAAGGAACGCCCAACGAAGGCTTGGTCAAGCAATGGGCTAATGGTCAGGGTCTGTTGCCTGCAGTTTACGCTATGAATAACGATCCTTACATGACCTACTGGAAGGGGTTCTTCCCGGAGTTCTGGGTCCCCTCAGACCCAGTTGTTGTAGCTAAGGGTTGGGTTGGCGGAACACTCGACTGGGGACCATGGATGGCGCCTATCATCTATTGGTCGCTGGTCTGGTTAGCTTGGGTTGTCCCTGCCTTATGCTGGGGTTTCATGTTCAAGAAGCCGCTGGTAGAGATCGAGAGGCTTCCTTTTGTCGCCGGAATCCCACTTGCGCACTTCGCAGACAGAGCGCTTGATATTGACCCTGCAACGAACAAGTCGAAGATATTCGACTTCAAAGATACCGCAAACAAGCTCATATGGATTGGCTTCGTTATAGGGGTTCTTGGAGGAGTCATCCCACTTGCAACCGAGATCTTCCCTGAGTTGCCCATCGGTGCATGGTGGGGGGAAATTCCCATCAACCTAACACCGTACACTGAACCTTCGCTGCCAGGCTTTGATGTGGCCATGGTCTTGCACACGACCCAGATTCCGCTATGGCTCTTCGTGCCCACAGATGTACTGCTCACTAGCATCGCTTCGTGGCTGGCATTCAATGTCATCTACAATATGGCGGTTCTTCGGATGGGGCTTATACCATTTGAGCCCGGCATCAGTGCTACCACCTCTTGGAGCTTCGGTTGGCAACCGCCGTTCCACTACGCTTGGTTCTCCTTCACGGGAATCATGGTGGGTGTTGGAATCTGGACCTTCTGGGTGGCGAGAGATCATCTGAAGAGGGTCTTCTCAACGCTTACGGGTCCGGACTTCTCTGAGGGCGGTCAATCAATGAGACAAGTCGTGATTCTAAACGTTGCATTCACGATACTGTTCATAGCATTGTGGGCAGCTGGAGGAGTTCCACTACACCTGATGATAGTCTTCATGATATTCTGGGTCATATGGCAAGTTTCATCAACAAGGATGGTGGGCGAAGTCTGGTACCACATGCCCACCGCCCAGTTTCTCGAATGGCCTTACATGTGGCACATAGGCGCGGCAACTGGGCAATGGGCTGATGTAACGCCGACTGAAAGCCCCCTAGCTGTGAAAACGATGTTTATGACGAGCAACATGACATCTTGGACACCGAGGTTTGCATCCAACTCCATGTTCATGAGCAGCATAGGCTACAGAGTTGCCGAGATCACCAAGACACGGGCTGGGGAAATGTTCCGTTGGCTCCTTGTGGTTTCTGTCCTAGGCATATTTACACTGGTTCCAGCCGGCGTCTGGTTTACCCACCAATACGGAGGTTTATCATCGTTTACAGGCAGTAACTGGGAAGCCGGAGGCACAGCATGGGAGACTGGCAACTTCAACACAATAGCTCCAGAATGGGTTCCTCAAGGCTACACAATCTGGACCCACGTTACCTATACGGTGGTAGGCGCTTTAGTAGCCATAGGAATGTATATAGCTAGAGCTCGTCTTCCATGGTTCTTCCTGAACCCCTCAGCTTTGGCCATCAGTATGTGGCTCAACGAGTATATGTGGTTCAATGCGATAGCAGCGCTGATACTGAAGATGCTTTTCCTGAGGATTGGCGGCGTAACAGTGCTTGAAAGAAGAGCCTTGCCCTTCATCGTAGGCTTCGCCACAGGATACGGCGCACTGCTACTAATAACGGCCTTCAGAGTCATTTTCCTAGAAGTCCTTCCCGTGGCAACCTAGAACTCAAGGCATCCCCCATATTCCCCTTTTTTGTCGACATATTCAATGTGAGTCTAGTTCATCCAAAACAATCTAACTGTTTTTTCCTCTACACCTTGCAGATTCTTCTGGAAAAGGCCGAAACATGCTCTGCCCCAAGAGTCCCTAAGTACGCGCATTTTGCATTCGGGAGGCCTAAGGGTTCTCGATAGAAGCCTTCACCTCATCTGTCTCTTTTCTCACCGACTCAGCTACAGCGTCCAAGAGTGCGTATGAGTCTTTCATGAGGCCCCCAATCCACGGGTTAGGCAAGTTCATGCGAGTTACCGCGATGAGCCACATTACACGATAGGGCTTTTCGTAGTATCTTCTGATCAGATGAACTGGTTCCGTCTCGTCGGGGGAGGAGAAACCAGTGTCCTCCATCTGAACCGACTCTAACCTTATTCGCAACAAGTCCGGCTTGACTCTGCGAACAAGATCAAGGATCTGATGGTTTGAGTTCAGTTTTTGGGCAAGCTCCTCGTTAGGCCTTAACCCCTCGATGTGCAAAGCCAAGTTTCTCAGACTGGCAGATGCCGCGAAAAAGGGCTTCCTCAAGAGGAGACCTTCCCATTTGAGATCTGTTTCAAGATTCTTCAGCGTCCTGTAGAGTCTGACCGATTTCTCGTTTATCTGTTCTTTCGGCACTACGGTTATGAAGCCTGTAAACTGCCACTTGAACTCGCCGAACCCCCACTGTAGGAATACTCTCCTCACATGGAGCTCGTCGAAGCTGGCACTTTTGGGTATTATCACTACGGAATCGCCTGATGTTCCCCACTTTTCGACTCTGTCCCTAAGATAGTAGATCGGCAAGGGGTCCTGGTAGGGCTTCTCAGAAGACACTGCGGCACGCCCTATGAGTCAGTAGCGTTGATTCTTCGTAATAACTTTTCGGGCAGCGCTGCTCCCTTCGCCTTTCCATTCGGCATACTTCAGAAGTTCGCTTCTTAGGTATGTTGCAAGCCTGGGCAGCAGGCCGGCGTGCTCCCTTGACCAGTCGGTAACCTTTCGTTCCCAAGGGTCGAGCGGGAACACGCCTACCTGAATCTCTCGAGCCTCCTTGTCTTTCATCAGCAGGATAGTAACCCTATAATAGAGGCTTCGTTCGACAGCATAGTTTAGCTCCATCGTGTAGGTCAGGTCTCTTTCTCCTTCCATCTTCTTAACGTCCAGCACGCTCAATCCATCGTATCCGTATCTCACAGGCGGGAAACGCTTGGCAAAGTTCCCCAGAAAACTGTCGAAAGAATTTAGTTCACGTCCGTGGATTCGAATAGGAACATCGATGAAAACTTTCTGGTCCCTTGTGAGGATCACGTCAGCTCCCTTCTTCAGCGTCCTTCGGCTGGGAACAATCGACAACATCGCTTGCTTAGATGGAGGCAAAGAGCCTATAACTGAAGGAAGGAGGCTCACCGACACCGAGATGAGGAAAGGCGCACTCCCTGACAGATCCATCTGAATCGCGCCAGGCGACATGAGGTTTGCCGCCCTCGAGAAAGTGAAGCCTGTTATGTAACCGTAGATACCGCCTGTTAACCCTAGCGCCAACGCTTCGGCTATGAATACCATGCGTATCCTGAGAGGGCTGGCTCCGGCCACGTACATCGCCATGATGTCGTTTTTCCTCTCACTAACCGACGCGAAGACGTTCATGAAGACCATCAAGCCAGAAAGGGCTACCACAACCATCTGTGCATGCAACGGACCCGCCAATGCAAGCCTGCTAGGACCATAATAGATCGAAGTTACAGCTCCTGCTTCAATCGCGTGAACAAAGTATGTCCGTGTAACCTCATATAGTGGCGTAACCTCGCGAGAGTAGCCCCGCTGAAGGATACTCTCAACCAGACTGTCCAAAGCTCGGGTGTCGTTCGACACCAGCGAAATCCGGTAGATGTCAAACGTGCCAAGCTGGAAACCATCCGCAGAACCTATCAGGAAGGACTCTCCGGACAAACTGCCGTCCAAGGGATCATAGATACCGAAGAAAAGGTTCTGCCCATCAATCTCCTTCCACTCCTCAACCATCCTGATCTCGTCGAACATACCCTTCACGGTGAAGACTCGGTCATCAATGAGTATCTCGTCGCCCACCTGAAAGCTGTATGCGTTGGCAATCTTCGAGCCTATCAACACTGCATTACTGCCATTCTCGTCTAGCCACGCAGCCTTTGAGGAGTCGAGCGTGCAGTACTCTTTGACAAAGGAGGGTTTGACGACTGCGAGGTAAAAGGTGCTGAGGTCAGGGAGACTTTCCCCGCGGCTGTCAGAGATCCTAACACGTCTCAATCCGTAGATGTTTGCCTGAACCACGCCCGGCTGGCTCATGATCCATGCCGCTTCATGTGGCAGAATAGACAACGGGTAGGAGTCGCCTTTGGTAGCCTTCTCTCCGCCGACAGGTCTGGGGGTCAATATTTCATATCGGGATACCACCAGACCATTTGGCACAGTGGGTTCCAGGCCCAGAAGCGGGATTCTGTCTAAGGGCACATGGTGTGTAATGGACAAGACACACATAGCTGAGGCTGACACCACCACTATGGTGGAGAAGGTCAATGCGGTTCTCAACCTCCTTCTACGCATGTTTCTCATCATGACGCCAAAGGTCTCCCAAAGCAGGTCTCGGAACTTGGGATAGGCTGACAACGCGACGGCGATTATGACCCAAGGCAACATCTGGACCAAGCTTACTAGAAGATGGACATCGAGCTTCTCCACGATGCCGGCAAAGGCTATTATGAAGAGCCTGACGTGGGGTTGGGTGTACGCAAAAATCACCACGAATAGGAGGAAGGTAGGTGGCATAAGCATCCTCCTAATGTTCTCCTGCTCGGATACGAGATACGCCAGAGTGACAGAGAGAAAGGCCAGGATGAGTGTGACGCTGACCGTCCAAGGTAGCACATTGGCGTATACTTCGCGGATGGAAAAATAGATGTCTGTGTAGGACCCCCAGGCTGACTGGACAAGCTCAAAGCCCTGAGAGTAACCGCTCAGCTCCATCGCCATGGCTGCCTCTTCGTAGTCTGCTCGAATCCTGCCTACTCTTCCATACAGTTCCTCTACGTCAAACCCGACGGCTTCCAAGGTACTCAGAGCCGCTGAGAGTTGCTCGACTTGAGCGGCGGATACCGCCCTCACCGTCGGGGCGCTTAGATCCACCGTGTCTCGGTTTCCTACGTCTACCTCGATCTTGATGTGCCAGCTTGAGTCGAATACCTTTGCCAGTGCCGCCATTTTGAGTGGTTGGCCAACAGGTATTGCAACTAGTGCTGAGCCATCCACAGCCACGGAGTTCTTGTCTTCCAATTCGAAGTTCACATATTCTCGAATTCCGGGGAAAGAGTAACGTGCAAAGGGAAGGAATCCTTCTGGTTGAGTTGGAGAGTTGTAAACCGCTATGATCCGGGCGGGGAGCATATAGAGTTTCAGGGAAAGGCGAAGATGCCCATCGACTTCTGACTGCTGAGGATGGACTTGGCTGAAGGCGTAGTTTGAACAGCCATTCAAAAAGGCCTGCGCGTCAGTAAGGTTCCATTTTGCCTCTGAGAGGCGATATGTTCGATCGCCGACGACGGTTTGGATCATCCACGCGTCGGAAAGTATGGCCTTTTCGAGGGTCACAGGCGCTTTGAACGGTACCGGAATCTCTTCAGTGACTGAACCATTGTTGCTCGACACTCCATTAACAGTGAACCTCTTCCCATCAGCTGTTAAGATCTCCAAGATGATGCCCAGTTCAGGTACAGGTTCATCTTCTTCAAGAACTGTGCATACGACGGTTCCACCTTCAGCAGAAGTGGTCATGGGGCTGCGCGACGACATCACTGCATACAGCGAAATCACTGTAAGAAAGGCACCTGCAAACAGAATGAAAACCTTCAACTTCCCCTTCGTGTGTCTCGCCTTCATGCCCTTCGGTCTACGTTCTAAATCTGGGTCCTTAAAAGTCTTTGTGAACAGACTCCCCCAATTCTGTTTCTCACTCTTCTAGGAATGCGTACCTTCCGATCAACTGCTACGTCAACCGGAAGTATGGCAAGACTGGCCCTCGAAAAAGCGTGAGAGTGCTATCAGCTATGCTTTTAAGCGGTTCAGATGTTTATCTTTTGACTTTCCCTACTTCCTTTCGGTGACTGGACATGTGCATACTGGGCAAGGACAAGCTTGTTGAGCTGATTGACAAGTGCAAGTGCATCTACCCCTTCGACATGAGCCTATTGGATGGCGACGGCTACGTTCTGACAGTGAAGGATGAGATGACGCTTCAGTATCTCGAACACAGGAACCTCATCTCCAAAGAGGTCATCTTCACACCTCCCGCCTACGTTGCTCACCTAACGGCCAAAAGCAGATACGGCAGGGCAGGCCTATCTTTCCTGAACGCGGCGAAGGTTCACAGCGGTTTTGTCGGTAGGCTTGCTTTGGAACTGGTCAACCTTAGCAACAACAGGACGCCAATAACCATCAAGAGAGGCGACCCGCTGATGCACATTGAGTTCATAACAAGGATTGGAAAGCCCTCCCCATACATGGGTGAATACCAGTTCCAGTACATGTCGGAAGAAGAAATTGAGACATATGTTCCGATTCTGAGAGGCGTATTTGACAACTACAAAGAACTGGCGAAGATCTGGTTCAGAAACAAGCCGTTGAGAGAGTAGTGAACACTCAGGGACGAAGGAAAGCGAATATTTTAAATATCTCGGCTAGCTGTATGCTGAGAGGAAATGTAACATGAAGGCACGCAACTACCGTGAAGTCAAAGGCATGCCCTACACGAAAAACAAGTACATTCACGGGTCTCCCCCAGCCAAGATCACCAAATTTTCCATGGGGGATCCGTCGGGCAATTACAGCTATCAGGTTTCTCTTATCTCGGAGAAAAGAGTTCAAATCCGCCACAATGCTTTGGAGGCGGCACGCGTCGCAGTCAACCGCCATCTCGAACAGAACTTGGGAAACAGCTTCTTCATGCGTGTCTTACCCTTACCGCACGTGATACTCCGCGAGAATAAGATGCTTTTCATGCCTCATGCAGACAGGTTCCAGGAGGGCATGAGCAGAGCGTTTGGGAAACCTGTGGGTAGGGCGGCTCGAGTAGAACCGAAACAGCCGATAGTCGTGGCCTACGTCCTCGACAACGGAGTTGAGGCCGCCAAGGAAGCCATGAGGCGGGGAGAGGCCAAACTTCCCACGCCTTGCAGAATAGTCATACAAAGACTGGCAAGTCAAGTTGCTGGGTGAGAATCGTTGTCGGGCAAGAAAGGAAGATACATATTGTGGTTCGACGAGATCGGGATGGAAGATGTGCCGCTAGTCGGCGGGAAAAGCGCCAGCCTCGGAGAGATGACCCGCAGAACAGGGGCTCCGGTCCCCTATGGTTTCGCGACGACTGCGGATGCCTACCGATACTACCTGAAGGAGAACAAACTGGACAAGAGAATGGCCGAGATCCTTGAAGAGATCAGGGACCCCAATGATACCAGAGCGCTTCAAAGTGTTGGCGCGAGAATCAGAAAGATGGTCGCGAAGGCAGAGATGCCGCGGGACCTTGAGAAGGAGGTTGTTAGAGCTTACAAGTCACTTGCGAAGAAGATAGGGGATAACGACCCATTTGTAGCGGTCCGCAGTTCAGCCACAGCCGAAGATCTGCCGGACGCAAGCTTCGCAGGTCAACAGGAAACTTACCTTAACGTTCACACGGCAGAAGAGGTTGTTGAGAAGGTAAAGGAATGCTTTGCCAGCCTGTTCACCGATAGAGCCATCTTCTACAGGATCCAAAAGGGCTTCGATCATATGACTGTCGCCCTCAGCAGCGCAGTTCAGCTGATGGTGTACAGCAAAGCCAGCGGAGTCATCTTCACGCTGGATGTCGCCAACGGAGACCGAAGTGTAGTTCTTGTCGAAGCCGGATATGGTCTGGGCGAATTTATTGTCCAAGGAACAATAACCCCGGACGAGTATCACGTGAGAAAAACCGACCTAGCGATCGTAAAGAGGAACGTTCCAAAGAAGACTATTCAGCTTGTAAGGGTGCCCTCAGGCGGAACCGAGAGAAAGCCAGTGTCGCCAGATCTCCAAGACAGGCAAGTGCTGACCGACGAACAGATCAAGGAGCTGGCAAAATACGCCATAGACATAGAAGAACACTACAAGAAGCCTATGGACCTCGAGTGGGCCCTAGACGAAAGAACAGACAAACTCCTCATCCTCCAAGCACGGCCGGAAACCGTGTGGGCACTGAGGCAAGTAGAAGTGAAACCTGAGATGCTGGCGGTCACGACTGAAAGGAAAGTTCTTGTTCATGGGCTTCCTGCCTCTCCCGGCCTAGCCATAGGCAAGGTTCACGTAATACCGACAGTCGACAGGATCAACGAGTTCCAGAAGGGGGAGGTTCTGGTCACGGAGATGACGGCTCCAGACTGGGTTCCAGCAATGCGAAAGGCAGCAGCTATCATAACGAACTCTGGCGGAATGACCTGCCACGCTGCCATAGTCTCTCGAGAGCTGGGGATACCCTGCATCGTCGGAACGACATCGCGAGGCAAACCGGCTACGGAATACATGCCAGACGGCGGTATGGTGACCGTTGATGCGAAACTTGGCGTAGTCTACGAGGGCGTGTTAGAAGAGGCTGCCGAAAGAAAAGAAGTCGCCCCCGCAGCTGTCATGATGACGGAATCCTTCCTAGTAACAGGGACAAAGATCTACGTGAACCTCGGCGAACCTGAGATCGCAGAGAAGGTGGCTGCTTTGCCGGCTGATGGCGTGGGTCTGCTCAGGCAAGAGTTCGTATGGACGAGCGAGATCGGTGAACACCCGCTCTACCTCATTGAGACTGGGCATCCTGAGAAAGTTGTCAACGGCCTCGCCGAAGCCTTCAGGAAGATCTGTGCAGCCTTCTATCCCAGACCTGTCGTTATGCGTTTCAGCGACTTCAAATCGTCCGAGTATAGGGAACTCAAAGGCGGCGAGAAGTACGAACCCGTGGAACCCTCGGCTCTGATGGGTTGGAGGGGCGCCTCAAGATACTATGACCCCAAGTACATCGAAGCCTTCAAACTTGAGGTCCAAGCGGTCAAGAAGGTTAGAGAGGAATTCGGCCTCAATAACCTTTGGGTAATGATTCCTTTCTGCAGAAGAGTCGAAGAGATGGAGAAGATCAACAAGATCTTTGAGGAGCAAGGGTTGGTGAGAGGCCCCGGCTTCAAGGTTTGGCTTATGGCAGAGATACCGAGCAACTGCATCGTCGCAGACAAATTCAACCAGTATGTGGACGGTTACAGCATCGGAAGCAACGACCTGACCATGACGATTCTCGGATGCGACCGCGACAACGAAACCGTTGCCCACCTCTTCGACGAGCGAGACCTCGCAGTGAAACGCGCAATCAGGCTGCTAATCTACCTAGCCCACCGCGACGGAAAGACTGTCAGCATCTGCGGCCAGGCGCCCAGCGTCTATCCAGAGTTCACAGAGTTCCTCGTCCGAAGCGGAATCGACAGCATATCAGTCAACCCAGACGTAGTCGCGTCAACACGGAAGCTGGTCGCCATGGTTGAGCAACGCATTGTACTCGACAAAACAACCGGCAAAGGAATGCGCGACGATCCGGACCTGGACATCCCGCTTGAAGGATCCTAGAAACTGCTACAGATGTACCACAAGACCATTCGGTTAGCATGCCAAGGAGAGACCGAAGGCAGTTTCTCTCTTCTTTTCTGCGCTTATCAAACTCCTTCAAGGGTATCCCTGGCTATTTGCTCTTGCGCGGCGGGAGTTGTGAACCAGCGACTAGCAGAACCCAATAGGAGTCTCCTTCCTCATGCGTTTGTATAGGCGCCACCTGCTGGAATGCGGCCACGAGATAGTGTCCGCCACATCGTTGAAGGTGAAAGACCGCGCCTATTGCCACATATGCAAAAAGTACAGCAAAGTCCTCAAAGAGACAACCTGATGAAGCAGTCTCCATTCGTTTTTCTCCCCAAGATGGCTTAGGTGCTAAGCATGCGTGAGAAGAGGCTGCGCTGGCTCTGTCAGTTCTCGAAGCGCTTCCAGGGCTTCCAGTCCCCTTGGGCTCAGCTCATACCTACCTCTGTTCTGGTCCAATCTTACCATTGTTATAAATCCTTGCGACGCTAGGAAGTGTAGGTGTTTCTCTGTGTCGCTTAGAGTGAGGTTTGCTTTTTTGGCAATGTCCACTGAATCGCTCTGGTTCGTAACTGCCCGCAACAGGTCTATGTAGATCTCTAGTCTCGAACGGGTTCTCATTCTGCCTCAACGAACGAAGATGGAGTCCACGTACATATAGCAATTATGAATCCTAAGTCCATGTTTCTCGCCCTAGAACCAAGAGATGTAGGGTCTCCTCATCAGATGGCAGATACTTCGCACGTCTGAGCTGGAAAACATCCGCGGAAACACCACTGAGCCCCGAAAATATTTAAGAGTAACCGGGACTAGCTCTAAGATGAGACTGAAGACATACTTTTCACAGTGTATGCGGGATGAAAGACGTTCTGTTTGAGCTTGAGGAAAGCCGACTCAAAGAAGAGATTTCGAAACGCGGCGCCAAGAGGGTGCTGCTTCAACTCCCAGACGGACTGAAGCCTCAGGGACCTCGACTGGCTGCAGTCATCGAGCATGCCGGTGCTGATGCGATAATCTCTGGTGACCCCTGCTATGGTGCCTGCGACTTGCTCCTATGCGAGGCTGAAAGCCTTAAGGTTGACCTGGTGGTTCATTATGGGCACACCGGAATGGTGGGAGATGAAAAAACCAGGGCGCCCACCATCTATGTCGAAGCGCGGGCTGATATCGGCATTGAGAAGGTGGTTGAGATGTCGCTCAGTCACTTGGAACTATGGCACAGAATTGGGTTGGCGACGACCATTCAACACATACACATGCTCAGTGAGGCGCGGCAAGTTCTTGAGGCAGCCGGGAAGACTGTTTACGTCGGAGATGCGGGTCACATGAAGTATCCTGGGCAGGTTCTGGGCTGCGATTACAGTAACGCCAAATCGGTTTCGGCGAAGGTTGAAGCCTTCCTTTTCGTCGGGGGTGGACGTTTCCACGCGTTGGGATTGTCTCTCGCCACGATGAAGCCGATCGTGGTTGCCGACCCTTTTGAGCAGAGAGCCTACCCTATAGAGGCTGAAGGGCAGAAGACACTGAAAAGGCGATGGTCAGAGATCAGCCAAGCAAGGAAGGCGGAAACCTTCGGCGTGATAGTCGGGTTGAAGCCGGGTCAGATGAGCGTCGAAACCGCCCTCGAAATCAAGAAAGACTTAGAGAGAAGCGGAAAGAAAGCTGTACTGCTTGCTCTGCGTGAAATAGTGCCCGGGGCGCTTATGCAGTTCCCAACCATAGAAGCCCACGTCAACACGGCTTGCCCAAGAATCGCCTTAGATGAGCCATCTGCCTTCACAAAGCCTGTGCTCACAGTGAGGGAGGCATATGTGGCGCTTGGGAAGATTGGTTGGGAAGACCTTCTGAATGAAGGGTTCATCTAAGACAGGCTCGAACTAGGATGCCTTAGGTCGGGACTAGCCTTGATGAGAAAGAAGCAGCTCGAGATAATCCTTTCTCAGCTGGCACCAAGCTCAAGACCGAAGCTAAGGTGGGAAGGATACACACTTGATGCTGAGAGCGCATCGTTGATGGGTTACGTGGCAGCTGTGACCCATGACGACGTTCGTGGGAAAAAGGTCATTGACCTAGGTTGCGGCTCAGGCATCCTCGCCATTGCTGCTTCTCTTCTCGGGGCTATCTGGGTGGTCGGGGTTGACATCGACAGAGACGCGGTGATGGTTGCCAGAGAAAACGCTGAGAGGGTTGGCGCTGATGTCGACTTGACTATTGCCGACATAGAGAGCATCGTCGGTCATTTCGACACGACATTGATGAACCCGCCTTTCGGAAGCTGGAGGCGAGGAGCTGACATCAATTTCCTGAGGAAAGCCCTCGCAATTTCGGACGTTGTATACTCTTTGCACAAGGGAAGCGAGTCCGTGCGAGACTTTCTGAAACAAGAAATCCCTCAGATCGGCGGTCGTATGGACAAGGTCTACGAGATGCAGATCATCATCCGCCGAACCTACGAATTCCACAGGAAAAGGAGATATCCAGTCAAAGCTAACCTCTACAGGATTCTGAGTGCCACATCTAGCGATCTCTGGAAGTAAGGCCGCTTCTGAGGGCAAAGCTAATATGGGAGCTTCTGTTCGTTTCTTCTGCGATCACGCCTTAGACTGGGCAGCAATAGACGTGTCAGTAATGAGCAAGGCTGGAAGTAGCGGCAAATTCGTTGTTCCAGGAGAGAAACTGGGCGTCATTGAGGAGTTCATACCGGACTCTGGAACCTACGTGGAAGACGGGACCATCCACGCTGGGAATGTTGGGCATGTTCTGATGGATATGACCAACAAGAAGGTCTCCGTGTATCCCGCTGCACGTAACATAAACGTTCCAAGGATTGGCAGCATAGCAATCGGGGACGCCGTAAGCGTTCAGAGTTCAATGGCAACACTGCGGATAAGGAAGATTGGGAAGGATTTCATCTCAGGCTTCTTTTCAGGACTAATCCACGTATCAGATGTGAGCTTCGCATACACGGAGAACATGTTCAATGCCTTCAGGGTCAGCGACCTCGTCCGCGCCAAGGTCATCAGCGACAAGAACAAGACATATCATCTATCCACCAAAGAGGACAACCTCGGCGTTATCTACGCTTTCTGCTCGCAGTGTGGAAACCTCCTGTCAAGCAAGGGCAGGGGGCTTGAGTGCGGAGCCTGTGGGAATGTTGAAAGGCGGAAGGTTGCTTCGGATTACGGGACAAGTGTCTTGTGAGGGAGAGGACTGGTTTGCGGCTGAAGGTGTTGAAGAGAACAACGGAAGAACTGAAGATCGAGGTTGAAGGCGAGGGTCACACATTCTGCAACCTCTTGGAATCAGTTCTCTTGGAGGACGAGAACGTCGAGTATGCGGGTTACGACATACCGCATCCCCTAATCTCCAACCCTGTGATCACGGTCCGGGCGAAGAAAGGGAAGAAACCTGAACAAGCATTGAAAGAGGCTGCCGAGAAGGTCCTCAAGAGAGGCAGGGAACTCAGCGAAGCCTTTAGCAAGGCTCTGGAAGAATGGCAAAAATAGAAGACTGCGAAGCCTCTTAAAGGAAGAGGTTATCCTTCCACAGGCTCAAAGGAATGGAAGGGTTTTGCGAAAAGCTTCAGCCGATTTTCAGCCCTACAGCTGCACCAAGAATGAAGCTACCAGCGAAGGGAAGGTTGGCAATTATGGGTGTCAAGAGGCTTGCAGCCTGGCCTGCGGTTCCCAGAAGTCCCCCGAGCATCTCTGCAAGCTTGTCGTAGTTTATGTTTATCACGCCTTGGTATCCCAAGTAGATCAGTATGAATGCCAATATGCCTGCTAGCACTGCCACGATCTTCGTCAGCTTCTTGACGGCGTAACCGACGAAGAAGCCTAGGACTCCGCCGACTCCTAACTGGTAGGCGATCGGGGTTAGGACTTCGCTCATGAACCCGCCTTCTTAACCGTGGACAAACCGCGCAACTATCAAGAGATGAAGCAGGAATGCTATTAAACCTTCTGATGCGGCAAGCTCAAGCGTTCCATTATGGCCTGCAGGAGCTGAGCGAAAGCATCTTCCACCGTTTCTTCCTTCTCTATGATCTGAACAGTTTCCTCAAGCGAAATTGCACTGGTCAACCAAGCGTACACAACCAAAGACTCAGCAGCATCGGCCTGCCTATGCCGATCCGTCCGGGAGGGTAGGAACCTTCGCAGACCCGCCTTCCTGAGAGCCAATGCAAGAGCCGAACTGTCTACCTTCCTGCCAACAGGTCTCCCCATCTTTCTTGACAGCATCAGGGAATAGGCGAAGTTGACGTAGGCGTCTCCTAGGGCGGCTAGCTCATGATCAACCAAGATATCTGTCAAGTTCTCCCGCTTGGAGACGAACGGAAAGTCCTTCACGTCCATAGATGCCTCACCTGGCATGACGAAAGCCTTCTGCAAGAGAGCTTTAAGATTGCCAGTTGGGATAAAGTTTTTGATGGGCAAGCACCTATAAGAAACAGAGGCTGAAGGAGAGACTGCTTAACCGTCAAATGTGGTCTCCCAACTACTGAAGAGTGGCTAAGATTGAGGACAGTCATACTGAAGGTGAACCGCGAGGAACCCGAGATCGACAGGATCCGAGCAGCCGCTGAGATAATTCGAAAAGGCGGCCTCGTAGCCTTCCCCACCGAGACAGTTTACGGTCTAGGGGCAGACGCCCTGAACCCTGAAGCTGTTGCGCGGATCTATACCGCCAAGAATAGGCCGCCGGACAACCCGATCATAGTGCATGTGGCCAGCAGGGATGAAGCTTGCAGACTGACGGAAGAAGTGCCAGCTAACGCTCGGAAACTGATGGACACTTTCTGGCCTGGTCCTTTGACGTTGGTTTTGAAGGCTTCGGGCCTCGTTCCAAGAATAACGACCGGAGGCTTGGACACTGTAGCTGTAAGGATGCCTGGACTCAAGGTTACCTTGGCTTTGATCGCAGAGTCGGGCGCACCAATTGCTGCGCCAAGCGCTAACTTGGCGGGAAGGCCAAGCCCTACCACTGCGGAACATGTGAGACAGGACCTAGATGGGAGAATAGACCTAATTCTCGACGCTGGTCCAACTAAGGTAGGTGTGGAGTCAACGGTTGTCGACTTGACTGTGGACCCGCCTCAGATTCTGAGACCTGGCGGAGTGCCATATGAAGAACTGAAGAGCACACTTGACCGTGTTGAGCTTCATCCGGTCGTCTTAGCTGAGAGGGAAATCCCCCTCGTTCAAGCCCGTTCTCCAGGTATGAAGCATAGGCATTATGCGCCGAACGCCAAAGTCATCGTCGTGGAGGGAAGAATGGACGCCATAGTCACGAAGGTGCAGGAACTCGCGGATCAACATCGCAAGACGGGAAAGTCCGTGGGCATTCTGGCTACAGGAGAAACTGAGTCGCGGTACAGGGCGGATTCAGTCAGGTCCCTAGGAAGCCGAAGGGACTTGGCCTCTGCTGCGAAGAACCTTTTCAAGATTCTCCGCGAATTCGACGAGGATAAAGTGGACATAATCGTCGCCGAGGCCGTTCCGCCGGAGGGTCTGGGGCTTGCTGTGATGAACAGGCTTAGAAAGGCCTCAGGCTTCAACATAATCAGGGCAGACTGACCTGGAAAGGTTAGCCTGGGCCTTCCTCTTCCTCATCGGTGTCTTCCACGCCCTTTTCGGTTATTCGGAAGCGGGCTGGCACCTCGGGGAGGCATGGGCTGTCTATCACCCTTGCCACCCTGACGCCTTTACTTCCCTTGCGGAAGAAAATTCTGTGGGTGCAGGCGTGGGCCATTATGTTTCCTCCAGCCGGTCTGTTGGGGTCGCCGAAGAAGGCTGTTGGGTCGGCTTGAACTTGGTTGGTTACGACGACGGCTAGGTTGTAGGCTTCGGAGAGCCTTACGATCTTGTGCAGATACTGGTTCAGCTTCTGCTGTCGTTCCGAGAGGTTTTCGCGTCCAAGGTATTCTCCTCGAAAGTGGCTGATCATGCTGTCTACCACGACGAGTTTGATGTTGTTCTCTGGGCAAAGGGTGAAAAGCCTATCGATCAGGAGGCATTGGTGGCTGCTGTTGTAGGCTCTGGCGACAAAGATGTTGTTGGCAACAGTTTGGGGATCAAGCCCCATTGTGGACGCGATTTGGTAGACGCGTTCAGGCATGAAGGTGCCCTCGGTGTCGATGAAGGCAACGTTTCCTTCTAGGCCGCCTTTGTCGTAGGGGAGTTGTGTGGTGACCGAGAGCATGAGGCACAGCTGCGTCTTGCCTGATCCGTATTCGCCTATGAGTTCGGTTAGGGCTTGGGTTTCGATGCCTCCGCCCAGTATCTCGTCGAGCTTCTTGCTTCCCGTTGTGCACTTCTTCATCGTCTTCCTTTTCTCGTAGAACTCGTGGGCTGTCTTGAACTCTGTTGTGACCATCTGTCTGGCGGCTTCTTGAATCTTGAGTATCGTGTTGAAGCCTATGTTCGTCTTCTCCATTATCTCGCGTGGAGGCGTGACAGCTACCGCCTCGATCGTTGTATAGCCTGCGCCTCTGAGCTTTGAAGCTGTGGTGGAACCGACTCCGTCTAGGGATTCGAGCTCATCTGACATCTAATCATACGTCCATTCGATATTTTTGGACGAGATGTCCCCCCAGCATTCCCAGCATATTGGGAGGCGTCTGCCCTTGTACATAATGTAGAGGCTTATGTCTGTGTTTGAGCATTCGCCGTTCCAAGGGTTCATGCATGTCTCCTTCCCCCATCTCCGAGGCTCTGTTGGTTCCGGCTCTGCTTCGTCCATCTCTGGCGTCAGTGTCCTTCTCTTCCTCATCAATGTTCAGCTCTCGTCCGGTTAGAGCTCAATCGAACCGTATTTAAGAAGTCGGTGAAACTTGAGGGAGGGGGGTCGCCCTGTCTTCTACTCGGGTGCATCTCGCAGTCCAGTTCTCGCGTATCTCAGCCTCTGGAAGAGGTCAATTATGTGTCTGGTCGTCTCGTTTTCTGGGTTCATCTGGTACGTCTTGGGCGTAAACGGATACTCCTTAGCCCAGTCTAGCTGGCGAAGAGTCCTGAGTTGACTCTCGACAGAGGGTGTCCGTAACCCGGTGGCTTTCACCAAAGCGTACTTCGTGAACGTTTCTTTAGGGTTCAGCGCCAAATGGAGTAGGACTCTGAACTTGCTTCCGCCACCGAACCCCAGTTCGAGTTCCTGCCAGATGTTCCGCTCCTTAGTTTTCATTCATGTCTTGCCTCAGCCTTTGCGTGAGGTTGTTTAGGAATTTCTCGAGGTCCACGAGCGAGGCGCCGGAGATTCCGAGCTCAGTCAGCGACTTCATGTCGATTATGCCTCGGTAGACTAGATCTTGCACATTTTCCTCAAACTTCTCGGAAGGTTTGACCTTGAACTCTTCGCAGACAACCTCGTAGCTCTTCCTGATTTCTCTTAGCCCGACATAGGCTGATCTGCTGGCTCGAAGGCTCCGCACAAGCGCCAAGAGAACCAGCCTTCCGTTCTCGTCGAGGTTCATTATGTCCTCTGAGGTTATGGTCGGGTTCGTCTCGCTGTAGACCTTTCGAACATGGTCTGGGAGAACCTTCTCGAATCCTTGACTCTCGGCCAGATTTCCCGAATAGTAGAGAAGGTCCAGTCCGACGCGTATGTCGCCATTTATGGGCGGGTTGGCGGTTATGTCGCCTACGAGGTCCAAGGTCTCTTCTTCTATCACGCCGGGATGGAAGGCTTCTTGGACGCGATCTTCCAGTATATCTCTGACCTGCTTACTCGTGTATCTTGGGAACTCTATCACGCCCATTCCGAGAGTAGACCGTTCGCCAGGGTCAAGCCGTTCATGCCACTTTAGGGACCTTGCTATGAATATCTGGCCGATTATTGGGGAGGGTTCGCCCGGATGCATCTCCGTTACCCGCGTCAAGTCGTAGATAATGTGCTCCCTCGGGTTTGTCTGGATGAAGTAGTCGATCTCGTCAAAGGAGACTATCAAAAAAAGTCCCTTGGCTTTCAGGTATTCAACGAGCTGTCTTATCATCTCTTCAGGGCTTAGGCTTCTCGACGCAATTTCAGGCGCCACCTTCTTTAGGAGGTTCCCAAAGAGAACGTAACGGGTAGCTCCGTCCACCTTACAGTTGATGTAGACATGCCTTAGGTTGACCCCTTCCTTCTTGGCGTACTCAGCAATCTGCTCGCCGAATTTCACCGTGGTGCAGGTCTTGCCAGTTCCCGTGTCTCCCGTGATCTGGGTGAACCGAGGATACGCCCTTTTGACCTCTTTGATCATGCTCGCGTAAATGGAGTGGAGGAGGCTCATCTGCTGATCTCGGTGGGGAAGCCGCTTCGGGATGTAGTGCGGCGAAAGCCTATTCTTGTCCTTGAAGATTGGGCTGCTGGGCAAAGAGACCAACCTAGCTCACTTGATAGTATCAAGCCCCAAACCTATAAAGGTAACAACTAGGCGGAACCTTCCTAGGTTTCCATTCCAGGACGTGACATGATGGAGACTGGTTTTGGTCGAAGGTTTCGATAGAAAGAGAGAATCTAAGAAAGTTTCTCGAGTGGCTTCACGTTTATGGCTCCCAATATGGTTGCCGGTCTAGGCCGGTCAACTGGCGCCGCCCAGCGAGCCGCGTTCTCGATCACCTTAAGCACGTTGGGATCGTGGAAGATTGGGAAGGTCTCATGTCCCGGTCGGAAGTAGAAGATTTTTCCTATGCCTCTATGGAAGCAGCATCCGCTTCTGAAGACTTCGCCTCC
>CAYRBK010000014.1:33297-34411 GCA_964422605.1 uncultured Candidatus Bathyarchaeia archaeon
GTTTGACATATCAAGTAGATAATATGACATCCAAAATAGATAAGCTCTTCGGCTCGAAGACAAGAGTCGCCTTACTGTCCAAGCTAATGATGAACCCGGACAGAAGCTACTACTTGCGCGAGCTGTCTAAGGAACTAAGCATACCATACAGCATGCTCTACAAGGAAGAGAAGAAGCTTGTTGCCCTAGGTATTGTCAAAGAAGAGAGAAAGGGAAAGGTCACGCTTGTCTCTCCAAACAGGAAGCTTCCCTACTTTGCCGAGCTGAAAAGCCTACTCATCAAGACTGCAGGTCTAGGCGATCTGATGAGGGATGTCCTTTCGACACTGAAAGAAATACGGTACGCTCTTATCTACGGTTCCTTCGCAAGTGGAGAGGAGTCGGAATCAAGCGACATAGACTTGTTGATTGTAGGCCAAGTTGATGAGGAGAGGGTTCTGGCCGGCATAAGCCAGATCGAAAAGGAAGTGGGGAGAGAGGTCAACTATATCCTGTGGAGTGAAGATGAGTTTGCAAGAAGAGTCGCGAGCAGACACCACCTTTTGATGGACATTGCAGGCAAGCCCTATATCATGCTGGTCGGTGATGAAGATGAGTTTGGAAGAGCTGTTGAGAAGTAGAGTCATAAGGAGAATGAAGCCCAACCGCAAGCTGGCGCTCATCTCACTCAGGCACGCAAGAAGCGACATAGAAACGGCAAAGACGCTGATTGAGCACAAGAAATACGACTGGTCTTTGGCTATCTCTTATAACGCGATGTTGGTGGCGGGAAGGGCTCTTATGTTCAGCAAGGGCTACCGACCATCTACCACCGAAGGACACATAGCAGTAGTGAAGTTCCTTCAAGCGACCTCTGATATAGAAGCCAGCGAAAGGATGTCAATGGCTATGAACGGTATGCGAAAGAAAAGACATAGAGTGGTCTATGAAGAGACTGACATAGTCTCCGAAGAAGAGGCAAGGCAAGCAATAAGATGGGGCGAGGAGTTTCTGGGCAGGGTAACCGAGGCGATCTGCTGAATGTGCGGTTCAGATTCTTCTATGACCGTTCCGCTAAGGACCTATGATCCCCTGTTTGAGGTCAACGATTCTGCTTTTTGAATACACGTTTGCC
>CAYRBK010000015.1:0-8309 GCA_964422605.1 uncultured Candidatus Bathyarchaeia archaeon
ACTGGATTCTGCCTGAATTCCTTCATGAGGAATGGCTTGACATAGTAGGATACCAGAGTGGGCACGGTGTTGACGAGGATACTCTAAGGTGGCTTTGCCAGGGTCCTCCGAGCAAAGATTGGCATCTTGAACCAGCAAGGCCTGTAGTCAATTTTGAGCCCAACTACGAAGCACATCTAGCCTACGAGATTCTTAAGCCTATAACTCAGCATCAAGTCCGTAGAGCAGCCTACTGGAGCCTTCTCATAGCTCCGACAGCTGGCGTCTCCTATGGAACCAACGGTGTCTGGTCTTGGGCTAGAAAACCCGAGGTCCCGGTTAATCATCCCCATGTTGGCGTGGCAGATCCTTGGAGGGAATCTGTTGGTTTTCCTGCTGCCGAGGACATGGCTAGGCTGAAGCGAATCTTCTCAGAGTTGCCTTGGTGGACCTTGAGGCCTGCACCTGAGATCCTCGCGGAACAGCCTGGCAACGGAGACATTAGGCTTTTTGTCGCAGCAGCCCAGACTGCGGACAGAAGTATTGCCGTGATTTATACGCCAGAAGCACAGAGTCTGCGCCTGAACCTAAGCAGTCTCAGGAGACCTGTTGAACTCAGATGGGTGAATCCTCGAACAGGTCAAGCCTTTGGGGCGGGGATCATATCCAGTAACCTTACTACTCTGGATCCGCCAGAACCTGGTGATTGGCTACTTATCTTGAGGACGAAAGACTGACAGAGCTTGGCGGGTAAGAAGTCTTGCCCACTTTGGGCTACTGGATTCTTGTTCCTATCTTTTCGCCTCTTATTGCAGCAGCTATGTTCTCAGGTTTGAACCCGTTCACAATCACCGTCTCTATGCGTTTCTCCTTCAGGATTTTGACGGCTTCCGGGTCAATCACCTGGTGTATGCCCGCTTTGTGTCTGTCCTCCTCCAGAATCCGGTCTAGCTCGTCGAAGCTCAGCTCGTCAAGTTTTTTCGCGTCTGTATGCCTCCTAGGGTCCTTCGTGTAGACCCCGTCCTGATCAGTAGCCTTGACTATGAGGTGTGCACCGATCTCTGAAGCAACCATCGCCGCCACAGTGTCAGTGGTCATGCCGGGCTTCAAACCGCCCATCACCGCTATTCCGTTCTTTTGCAGAGTCTTTGAGGATTCCTTCTCGGACGTCGGCACGGTCTTCCAGCCCAAGCCGCCCAGTTTCATGGCTAAGAGCTGGGCGAAGAGCCTCGAGACCGATATTGCTGCTTCATCCTGCTCTGCCTCGGTAAGCCCCGAATTTCTCGCTAGCTGGATAAATTCCCTAGCCAGTAAGCCACCTCCAACAATGACAACCAACTCGTGACCCTGCTCCCTTAAGCTTTGGATTATCTCGGCGTATTTTTTGATGAGTTCGGGATTTGGGGGAGACGCGATGACTGAGCCCCCGATCCGGACTACGACCTTCATCGTCCCACCGACAAAGTATCTTGCAGGCTTCCGTATAAATAACTGACCCCGCTGATCTCCTGTGACTCGCTGACTCAGACCACGCTCTGTGGAAGCATTTAATTGCATAGTTCCCCTCAATCTTACCAGCACTCGAAAGGCTTAATCTTGTCAAGGAGGCCGAAACGTTAGGATGCCTGATATAATTTTCCTCGGTACTGGTGGCGGTCGCTTTGCGATGATAACGCAAAGGAGGAGAACTGGCGGGTTGCGTGTGCTTTCGAACAGGCTGAATATGCATGTCGACCCGGGTCCAGGGGCTCTCGTCTACTCATTGGAGATGGGTTTGAACCCGCAAAATATTGACGCAATACTGGTTTCTCACTCTCACCTCGACCACACGAACGATGTCGGCGTTCTCCTGGAAGCCATGACCCATGGAACCACGAAGAAGAGGGGCATACTGGCTGCCGCACACAGCGTCATCGAAGGAAACGAAGTATGCGACCCAGCAATCTCAAGATACCATAGAGGGCTGCCGGAGAAGATTGTTGACGCCAGAGTTGGGACGACCTTCACCGTTGGCGACACTAACGTCAGAGTCTGCAGAGCTGTGCACTCTGATCCCGACGCGGTTGGATTCCGCTTTGAGACCGCAACGTTCGGAGGACTCGCCTACATGCCTGACTCAGAGTATTTTAAAGGCATAGGCGACTTCTACGGAGGCGTAAGGCTTCTGATACTCTCCGTCTTGAGGCCTTCGGGCAAACCGTGGAAGGGGCACATGTCAACTGACGAAGCAGCAAAGACCATAGCTGAAGTCCACCCAGAGATGGCTGTGATAACCCATTTCGGCATGCAGATGATACTGGAAAGCCCAGAACGAGAGGCAGATCTGATAAAGAAGATAACGGGGATACCGACCGTAGCCGCCAAGGACGGGATGCACCTCACCATGGGCGAGGAGATTCAGGTCGGTAAGCCCAAAAGATAGGCAGACCTAGACCGGTTTATGGAACCATCTCAGCTGGGAACCAGTTAGTGAAGGATATATGCCGTTTCGCGGCAGCCTAGTATTCAGCCACAAACTTCGTTTCAGGGAGTTCTTTGACTTCTCTGCCTTGGCCCGCGCCTCTAATGATCTGCATCTCTTTTATCTTGCAGGCTTCAACTATGATGTCTTTGCCGAAGTCAACCGATTGGGCCTCCTCTTCGCTCCCAGCATAGATTACGAGTCGTTTCACCTCGGCGTTCAGCGGGAGTCTTCTCTCGGCTTTATCTCTCCTTATCTCTGCAATCAAGTCAACAATCCCGTCTCCCCTCTTCTCGGAATCCTCGTCAACCAGTTCCTCGCTCACCGTCGGCCACGGCGAGACATGCAGGCTTCTATAGCCCTTGCCCTCAGCGTACATAGTCTGGTAGATCTCTTCTGGCATGTACGGGGCAAACGGGGCGAGCATCTGCAAGATCTGGCGGATTGCATGATATAGCGTGTATTGGACGGCCCTACGCTTCTGTTCTCCATCTGCTCCCCTTTTGTAGAGCCTGTCCTTCACGGCTTCAATGTATTGATCGCAGAAGACATGCCACGTGAACTCTCTGACCTCCTCAATGGCGATGTTGAAGTGATAGCTCTCAAGCGCTCGGCTCACCTTTCCAATCGTCTTCTGAAGCTTGCTTAACAACCACCTGTCGAGAAGATCCAACTCCACACTCTCACCGGGAACATAGTCCTGAAGGTGGAGACTAGAGAATCTGGCTGCGTTCCAGAGCTTGATTAGGAACCTCCAGCCGTACTCGACATCTGGCCAGCGGAAGGGAATGTCCGAACCCGTTGCGCCTCCAGCTGCAGCCCATTGCCTCGTTGCGTCAGCGCCGTACTTTCCCACAACCTCAAGAGTTGTCACATAATTCCCCAGCGACTTGCTCATTTTTCTCCCATCTGTCCCCAGAACCATCCCGTTTATCAAGCATGCCTTGTAGGCTTTCTCCTCGAATAGGCCTAGGTGGCGGACCATAAGGTAGTATGCCCAGGTCCTGATGATGTCCATTCCAGAAGGATGGAGGTCAGCAGGGAAGAGTCTCCGCCAGTCCGACCTGTCTGGCCATCCAGCGTGAACGGCGCAGGTTATGGAAGAGTCGAACCATGTGTCCAGCACATCTCTTTCCGGCGTGAACCTCCTGTGTCCGCACTTTGGGCATCTGTCAGTCTTTGGCGGACTGATCTTCGGATCGATCGGTAGCCAATCAGGCTCGGCCAGAATTGTTTCGCCACATTTTTCGCAGTACCACACTGGAATGGGCGTTGCGAAGACCCTCTGCCTCGAAATCACCCAGTCCCAGTCCAGGCTCCTAGCCCAATCAATGAGCCTATACCTCATGTGGTCTGGATGCCAGTTCACCTCGTAGGCCGCTTTCTCCACCTGGTCGGTTAGGCTGCGCGTTCTCATGAACCACTGTTTCCTTTCCAGAATCTCCACGGGCGTCTTGCATCTCCAGCAGACACCTACCTCCTGCTCGAGTTTCTCAGTCTTCTCTAGGAGGTCTTCTTTTTTCAGGTCTTCAGCGATGACCTTCTTTGCGTCGTTCATTGTCAGGCCAGAGTATCTTCCTGCATTTTCGTTCATCTTTCCGTCATGCGTTATGGTCATTATGACTGGAAGCCTATTTTTCGAGACGCTTCTCACGTCAGCCTTGTCGCCGTAGGTGCAGATCATCACCACTCCTGTCCCGAACTTCGGGTCAACGATCTCGTCAGCAATTATCTTGACGCTTCTGCTGGTTGTCGGAACCCTGATTGACTTTCCAGTGTACCGCCTATAACGGTCGTCGTCTGGATGCACAGCCACGGTCACGCATGCCAGTATCAGCTCTGGACGCGTGGTGGCGATTGGAAGATGTCCGCCCTCTTCGAGCGGAAACTTGATGTAATGCAGAACGCCCTCCCGTGTTTCATACTCTACTTCTGCGTCCGCAATTGCGGTTTCGCATCTTGGGCACCAGTTGACCGGATGCGTCCCCTGATAGACTAGACCTTTGCCGTAGAGTATCACGAAGGAGAGCTGGGTCTTCCGCCAATAGTCGGGATCCATAGTTTTGTATTCGAGGGTCCAGTCGATTGAGCAGCCGATCTTTATGACGGAGTTCTTCATCAAAGCGATGTATTTTTCCACGAACTGTTCGCATAGACGTTTGAACTCGTCGGGCGGCACCTCAGTCTTCCTTATCCCATGCTTCTCTTCTGTCTCCACTTCAGTCGGCAGACCGTGGCAGTCCCAGCCCTGAGGGAAATGGACATTGTAGCCCTTCATGCGCTTGTATCTGGCTGCCATGTCAAAATAGGTCCAGTTCAGCACGTTTCCCATGTGGAAATCGCCGGAGGGATAAGGCGGAGGCGTATCAACGGTGAAGGGGGTTCTCTCCTTGTCTTCCCAGTCGAAACGGTAGACACCCATCTCTTCCCAGAGTCTCTGCCACTTCTCCTCAATGGCCTGTATGTCGAACTTTTTGGGCAAAGGCTTCATGGAATTTCCGCCTCCATTTCTGTTCTGGATGCTAAGAGTTTACCGAGAACCGGGATAATTAGCTTTTCAGCGTCGATCTTCGCCTTCGGTCTTGGTCGATGATTAAGTCGGTCTTTAACCTGCATTGTTTTCACCGTGCCTATAGTCTTTCGGCAGGAAAGATGGACTATGGAACATCCTAGACAAATGCCTAAAAGGAAGCCCCACAGGGCTAAGGTACTTGGCGGTAGCGGTGTTCCGGCGTCAACCGAGCCACCTTTCCTCCCAATGTCAAACTCTATTCAGAGAGTCAGTGTGATATAAATGTAACCGTTCAGATGCTGTTTCATTGAGACTTGCTGCTGAGGGTCTGCTCCGGTGAAGGCTCGCGGTGTGTGTTGTTTGTGTTCTCCTCTTTCTCCCGCAGCATTGAGATGATCTTGACTATCTTCTCCGGCGGAATCCTTTCAGTGTTTATAGCCACGTCGAAAGGTGGGAGCTTCGAGATATCTACGCCGTAGAGACGTTTCGTAAGTTTGGCTACTTTTCGATCTTCCTCCTCCAGCTCCTTCATAGCAACGAATTCCGGTGCGTGAGATTTCTCGGATTCCCTGCGGACTCTCTCGTCTTTGGAAGCGACCAGCAGAACCACTATTCCTTTGTCCTTGTCTTTGGCTGCAAATACGGCTGCTTCTCCCTCGATCACCGAAGCCGTGCTTTTGTGTGCCAGTGCCTCGCTGACCCTTTTCGCCATCTTCCTCTCTTTCCCGTTCCCGAAGAAGGTAAACTTGAGAACAGGTATGCTCTCCTGATCCGCTTTCCCGATGCTTGGTCCCTCAACAGGTTCAACCGCCAGCTCCTTCTGGACAAGCCGGGCTATCGATGACTTCCCAGAAGCTGGCAAACCATACACGATGATGTGGGGTCCCACGGGCTGTTGGTCATGATGGACCACAAGGGTCTCAGGGATGAAGTGGATCAGAGTTGGAAACCTCACTAGACCGTCCACAAGAAGAGCTGCCACAAAGGGAAGTCTTGGGTCCACATTCCACAAGAGCCCCCCCACGATGCTTGCTGGAATAGACATGATTCTCCAGAGGAAGTCTCTTGTGGCTTCCCATTCGCTCTGCAACTCTTCAGGTATCACTTCAGTTGATGCCGCGGTCCATGACGGTCCAGAAGCGTCGCCCACGGCTCGAAATACCCACGCCAAGAGCGGGACAAAAGGGGTCCACGCAAGTTCTCTGAACGTTCCACCTATGAACAGAAAGGCTATGCAAAGGTATAGGAAAGGTCGGGTGAACAGGATAACGCTTTTCCTGCCCTTTCTGTCCGAAATCTTAGCAAGCGGAAGCAGCAAGAGAGCCGCTGTGAGACTGTATACAGCTGGAAGAAAACCCAGAAGAGATAAGGACGAACCGCAAGTCTCGGCGGCGTATATGGTCCAGAAGGGACCCGCAACCTCCCAAGCCCAAGGACCGGTCACAGCCAAGAACAGCCATGAGGTGGCCTTTCTCTCCTTTGACAGTCCGTAGATTCTGCCCATCTGGCCGTATATTTCCTTGACAGATTGGACGATGCCCTTTGGCTGATCCTTGAGGGCAGCCGGTTTGGCCTCCAGTCTTCTGGAGGTATAGGCAAGAACCCCGATGGACAGGACGAACTGGAGAAGAAAGATTTTTTTGATCTCGTCCAATCCTCCCATGCCTTGGATGATCAGTGCTCCCAGAGGCGGCACAATCGTGTTGGCTAAGCTGGTCAGCGTGTTCATGACAGCAATCGAACGGCTTCTAGTGCTCTGCTCCGAAGAAGAAAAGAGCAGCGCCACGTAAGCCGGTGTGGCGATCGATGCGCCGACGGCTCCAAGATAATGTGCTAGGATGGTGACACGCCAGTCTGAGGCAAAAGCGAATATGATAGGGTTTGGCAGAGTGAGAGCCATCCCTGCAATCAGCATCTTCTTCTGGTCATAGTGCTCAGACACCCATCCGCCGATCAATATAAAAACAAGGAACACGGCGGACCAGATTGAGGCCAGCATTCCGAGGACTACGGCGTCGGCGCCCAGCACCTCTTTGACATAGAGTGAGTCAAGGCCGCCTGTAAGCCCCACGATCACAGTCAGCAAGAGGTCTCTGACAGTGAGTACTTTCATTGTTCCTTTGATCAAGGACCTCGTGTCCGATGCAAGACTGTTTAGCAGATGATTCACCCTGAAACGAGTGAAGATGCACTAAGTAAGCAACTTCCTAATAAACCTCATCTTCATAGGCGTATATATCCTAGGTATATATCTCCCAGACATGGCATACAGAGAGAAGGACGACTCTCCTGCAGCCTCTGCAATTGCCCTCTAGACTTCGTTGGTGACCCTTGATCGGATATTCCGGGTCTACTGATACACCTTCACAAGTCCTCTTCCTTCTGAAGAGTTACCAGTTCCCGTCCACGACAAGCTTTCATGCTCAGTCATGATTCAGCACTAAAGGCAAGCCGCGTCGGACAGTTGACAATCCATGTTGATCTCGCAGTACTGCAAACAGTATGATGTTCAACAATCTTTGTTGCGGTGTTACTGATATCAGTAGCCGTCTGTCAGTCTTCCGCCAGTCTTAGGCGTTGCCGAGAAGCATGTAGTACGATGCTTCGTCGTGGTACTCCCCATCTTTCTGAAGCCGCTTCTTCCTTATGCCCTCAAGCTTGAACCCTGCCTTCTCAGCCACGCGTCTCATTGCAGTATTGCCTCTCAGAGTCTCGATCTCAAGCCTAGCGAACTTCTCCCTCTTGGCTAGTCTGATCGCTGACCTCATGAGTTTCGTGGCGATTCCGTTTCCCCAGTAGTCTGGGTGGACGCTTACGCCGAGTGCTCCAACATGCTCCATGTATCTGCCCAGACGCCATAGTCCGAGGAACCCAACAACGTCGCCATTGTTTTTGGCAACGAGGATCTCGGCTCTCCTGTTTTTGGTCAGATTCCTGAAGAAGCGTCTGTAGGTCTTATACTCCTTCTCTACGTTGCCGCCAACGTACTCGATAAGCCACTCGCGAACCTTTTCGTGGCACTCTATCTGTACGATGGACTTAATCTCTTTGGCCTTCAGAACGGTTTCTTTAGCGTTGAAAACCTCGATTTTCAACGCATCCCTCCAACGGTCAGACTCTAGATTAGACGGTGCTATTAAAGCTTATCTGAGGTCCCTATTCGTGGTATATATCTCTGGTACTATAGAAAGGCTGCGGAGCGAACTCTGTCCTACACTTAAGTTTATCTAGACATTCGTGTTCTAAGCTTAAGAGAACTCGATCTGAGAGAAGAATGAGGAAAAGATGTCCAAGCGAAAAAAGAAGCCTTCCAAAGCCTCAGATCTGAAAGTCGGGGTCCTTTTCAACCTGCCGGCT
>CAYRBK010000015.1:8409-33508 GCA_964422605.1 uncultured Candidatus Bathyarchaeia archaeon
GAAGCCTTCCAAAGCCTCAGATCTGAAAGTCGGGGTCCTTTTCAACCTGCCGGCTGAGCCGTTGAGGGGGGAAAAGATCGACTATCTGGCTGAGGCAGAGGCCGCTGAACAGGCGGAAGCAGTTCAAGAAGCCTTGAAAAAGCTAGGCTTCAACTGCCAGCTGTTCCCGCTTAAGGACGATATTGAGCCTCTCATTGCAGAGCTGAGGATGAACAGGCCTGATGTGGTTGTTAACCTTTGCGAAGGGGCCTTCGGAGACAGCCACCAAGAAATGAACGCGCCCTCTCTGCTTGAACTCTTAGGGATTCCCTACACTGGTTCGTCGCCTCTGTGTCTTGGACTTTGCCAGAACAAGGGTTTGACCAAAGACATATTGAAGGCAAACGGCATATCGACCCCGAGATACCAAGTTCTGGAAAGTCTCAATGACTGGTCTGGCGAATTGAAGTGTCCTTTGTTTGTGAAGCCTTTGAGGGAGGACGCCAGCATCGGAATCTCCAGCAAGAGCTATGTCAGAAACGATGCGGAGCTTGAGACCCAAGTCGAATACATAAGGGCACAATATAAACAAGCAGCCTTGGTTGAGGAGTATATTGCCGGAAGAGAACTTAATGTATCCATCCTAGGCAACGAGAAGCCAGAGGTCTTACCGATATCAGAGATAATTTTCGAATGGCAGGAAGAACCCAAGATAGTAGATTATGCAGCCAAGTGGCTGAAAGAAAGCGAGGAGTTCAAGAAAACCAAGCCGAAATGCCCTACTGATGTGACTGAATCCATTAAAGCCAAAGTCGAAGACATCGCCCTAATGGCATATGAGGCACTTTGCTGCCGAGACTACGCAAGAGTCGACATGCGTTTGAGGCATGAGGAGCCCTTCGTCCTTGAGGTTAACCCCAACCCAGACATATCTCATGAAGCCGGTTTCGCCCGTTCCTTGAGGGCTGCTGGAATCCCGTATGAGGAGTTTGTCAGACGGATAGTCTCCTTTGCGCTGGGAAGAGGTACTCAAAAGCAAACGTGATATGGGCTCTGTGGATGTTATGCAAGCTTTACCAGCGAAGGATTCTTGAACAGATGTTGCATGTTGTATCTTTTCAGGGCTTGCCAGAGTATTGTGCATATGAGTTCATCGTAGCTGAAGCCTGCGACGCTGGCAGCTTCCGGCAGACATGAGTGAGCATCAGGGTCAGGTATCAAGCCTGGCAGAGGATTAACCTCCAGTACGTGAGGCACGCTTTTCTCATTTAGCCTGATGTCTATTCGGCATAGGTCTCGGCAGTTGAGAACCCTGAAGGTCTTGGCTGCGATCCGTCTGATCTCTTTCACGAGTTCAGGCGACGCGTCAGCCGGGCAGCGAAAGATGTCTAAAGGTCTCTCGGGAACATCCCAGACCCATTTAGCCTCATAAGAGTAAAGCGGGCTGGCGCCCTTGGGCAGCTGGTCAAGCAATATCTCGACCATGGGGAAGACTGTGGGCTCACTGTTCCCAATAAGCCCGACTGTGAACTCCCTTCCCGGAAGAAAGGATTCCACTATTGCGGGTTGGCTGTAGGTGTCTATAACCCACGAGACTTGTTTCCGGAGGCTTTCCATGTCTCTCACCAGCGAGCTGCTCCTGACGCCCTTACTTGAGCCTTCTGCCAATGGTTTGACTACAAGCGGGAACCTGCATCTCTTGGCTAGTTTCTGAGCGGCTTTTACGAAAACTTGGAAGTCTGGAGACGGCACTCCGTTCATGCTCAGGAACCGATGGGTTAGGGCTTTATCCAAGGCTATGGCCAAGGTCAGGGGTCCCGAGCCAGTGTAGGGGATTCCAAGCATCTCCAACAGCACAGGTATGTGTGATTCCCTGCTCTCGCCTCTCAACCCCTCGGCTATGTTGAAGACGATGTCGGGCTTCAATCTTCTCAGTTTGCCGTATGCCTTCTCGTCAGCTTCTATCTTCGTGACTCTGCATCCGCCCTTCTTCAGAGCGTCGGCTATGGCGTCCACTGTCTCCTCGTCGTCAAATTCGATGTAGAAGTCTTCAGGCAGTCCTTCGTCTGGTCTAACCTGTCTCTTCAGATTGTAGGTTAGCCCTACCTTGAGGGTCATTATGGTTCCCTAGTCCACTTTCACAGGGACCTTTAGAGGAGCGATTCTCTTTTCTTCCTGTGGTATCTGCGGATAAGTGTAGACTTTGCCCTCGTAGTTTCTCAGGACGACCTTGTCCTCTTGGACGCTTAGGAGGTGGTCTGGCTGAACTGGAACCTTGCCTCCCCCGCCAGGAGCGTCTATCACGTAGCGCGGTACAGCGAAGCCGGAGGTATACCCCACAAGGGACTGGATTATCTTTAGTCCGGTTTCCACCCTTGTTCTGAAGTGGTAGGTTCCCTTGACAAGGTCCATCTGGAAGAGGTAGTAGGGTTTAACCCTGACTCGAAGAAGTTTGTGTACAAGGCTCTTCATAACTTCAGGATTGTCGTTGACGCCTCTGAGAAGTACAGACTGGTTTCCAAGAGGAATCCCCGAGTCGGCGAGGAGTCCGCACGCTCTCTCGCTTTCTTCAGTAATCTCACGCGGGTGGTTGAAATGCACATTCACGTATAGGGGATGGTGCTCCTTGAGTATGTTGCACAGTTCTGGCGTTATCCTCTGTGGTAAGGTGCAGGGGACTCTTGAGCCAATCCTCAAAATTTCGACGTGAGGTATGGCTCTCAATCTCTTAAGGAGAAACTTGATTTTTTCGTCAGGCAACATCAGCGGGTCTCCGCCAGACAGGAGAACGTCTCTGATTCCCGGATTCTTCTCCACGTACTTGATCTGTTCGAGCAGTACCTGTGTGGAAAGGTTGACTGTGGGTTTTCCGACCTGTCTCTTACGGGTGCAGAACCTGCAGTACATTGCGCAGCTGTTCGACACGCACATTAAGACTCTGTCTGGGTACCGGTGGATCAGACCCTGGGTTGGGCTGTCTCCTTCCTCGTTCAACGGGTCGTCAGAACCGTGGGGGTCCTGCAGTTCTAGGGGGCTCGGAATACATTGCTTCCATATGGGGTCATCGACTTCTTCTATAAGGTCAAAGTAATACTTCGAGACCCTCATTGGATATCTGGCGACAACAGCCTTGAGCGGGTGAACGTCAACTTCAAACTTTCGGAGAAGTTGGTCTGGTGTTGTTATGCTCTCTTTAAGGATCTGTTTCCAGTCCTCAACCATCTTTTCTAACGCGCTCTGTAACACCTTAATGGTGCCACGAAAGAAATATGCGAATGGACTGATGCTTTTAAATCTTTCTATTATATGATACTGACGGGTAGTCTAGATTTGATGTTCAGTCCTATTTGTCTAGTTTCGAAGCTGAGGGCTTATCTTCCTATCTTCCTGCACGTCTATCTTCTATTAAATGTTTCTGCTTAGACTGTTAAGAAGAAAGGCATATAAGAGCGGTAGCCGGATTACTAGATGGGAGAGAAATGTCTAGGAACGTCAAGATGAACGTCACAGTCTCAAAGGAGCTCGATGAAAGATTCAGGGAGACAGTAGCCAGAACTCTGGGGTTCAAGAGAGGGAACCTTCAACTCGCGATTGAAGAAGCGATTGAGATGTGGATAAGCGAGAAAACAAGGCAGTCGAAGCGACAACAGAAACGTCGCCAATAGATGAGCCGGCCAGAAGATCCAGGAAACATAGAGTTCGCGGGACGATGCACAGTCTGCCAAGACCGAGGAGCCCTGGCAGTCTCTCAAAGGATTGACCTACAAATCCTTCTTTTCAGTTGGTAGGTTCCGGGTTACTAACATTCTGTGATTACAACTTGAGTTTTCCAGTTGTGCCTTAACTTTATATGCAAACTTGGGAAGCTATCATCAGGGAGGAGTGAACAGTGAGCAGTGTCAGCGTTCCGAAAGGATCGGTCAATGTGCTTGACAGAGTTGAAGGTGATCTCTTTCTAGCAGAGGAAGCCACAGTCAAAGCTAAGGATTCCGAGAAAGTTCAAGTTCTGGGCACAGTTCAGTATGAAGGCGACTGCACCTTCGAATGCAGTCTCACGGCAGGGTCGGTTAGAGGGAAAAGGGGAGATCTAACCATTGATGGAGACCTGTCAGTAGAGAAGTCGACAAGAATCCGTGATGGAGGCTTAGGCGTTAGAGGAGAACTGTCTGCGAAAGAGGTGGAAGTTGACAGGTGGGTCTCAGTAGGCAAGGACCTTTCTGTTGAACGCATGGAAGTTGGAGGAAAAATAAAGGTCGGAGGAAACGCGAAGGCGGGAGAGATAGATGTCGGAGGCTCATTCGAGGCTGAGGGTGACGTCGAGGCGGAGAAGGTAGAAGCCGGCGGATCGGCCAGAATAGAGGGAGCAACAAAAGGCTTAAGGGTAAACGTAGGCGGCACCTTCCATGGGAGAGGCAAGGTCGAAGTTGACAAGATAGACATTGGGGGAACCTTCGCCGCGGAGTCTGAGGTCATAGTTGAAGAGCTGCATGTTGGAGGGACAGCAAGGGTTTCAGGCGGCGAGGTAAGGGGAAAGGTCAATGTTGGCGGCTCCTTTGAATCTAGCAAACCTCTGACTTTCGACTCGATCGACGTGGGCGGAAGAGTTACTCTCACAGGCGGAGGCAAGGGAAGGAAGATCGATGTCGGCGGAACTCTGGATGTGGAAGGCGCTCTAGACTTCGCTGATATCGATGTAGGCGGCACCGTTAAGATAGTTGGAGATGCCGAAGGCGACACGATTGATGTAGGCGGCAAGCTTGAAGTCGAAGGGAACCTTGAATTGACCGGCAAACTCGACGTAGGCGGAGTTGCTGAAACCAGTGAAGCCTTGAGGGTTAAGGCAGTCAGTGTGGGCGGTTCGTTGAAGGGCCGCCGAGTTGAAGCTGAAGACTCCGTCAGAGTTGGAGGACGGATTGAAACGGAGGAAGGCGTTAAGGCCGCTCGGTTAGAGATTGGACAGAGAGGGAGAATAGTAGGGCCTGTTGTCGCCAAGGAAGTCCTGTTGAGAGAAAGAGCTGAAGTGGACGACATATACGCAGATTCGCTGACTATGGAGGAAAGGTCTAAGGCCAGAAACGTCTACGCGAGAAACGCATACTTGGAGAGAGGCTGCAGGATATCAGGAGAGCTTATCTACACAGACGAGCTCAGAAAGGAAGAAGACGTGGCCTTCGGGAAGGAGCCTAAGAAGACGGAGACACTTCCTTCTCCGCCAATCTAAATGCCAGCCTATCCATGCCCAAGAGCAGCTGCGGTTAAGGGTTGAGTCAGCTTAGGAAGCTCGAGTTCCGTCTCGGCAGCACGCACCTCACGCTTGAGGTTCCACCGTTCTATGTCAATTTTGAGAAGAGGAACTTCGGCTCCATCATGGTTAGACGGGACCTTCCAAGAGAGGGCGTGGTCATCTACGTGTACGTGACGAGGCGAAGGCATGTTGAGAACCTTCTACTGTTGAAGAGGCTGCATCCTGACCTGTATTTGCCTGAGGAGCTGAAGGAGTCTGCAGCCGCAATAGAGGAGCTGAGCCCAAAAGAGTTTGAAGGATTCGTAAGAACCGTGAAAATCGGAGGATTCATGAAAGCCATGAAGAGCCTGGAAAATGAGTGGGAGTATGGGGGAAACGGGGTTTGGCTCACAAGGATCGACCCGTTCACTCTTTACATGATCTTGATCATAAAGGAAAGCAGGTGGACAGTCAGGCCAGCTATAACCAAGGAGGACGTGAAAGGCTATGGGTTCGAAATTCCCGTCGACGCAGGGCTGAAGGAAGCCTTCATGAAGCAGCTGAAGGAAGGTGAGCTTGAGGAGATCCACAACCACGTCGAGAACCAGCATTTCCACCTTGCCGTTGACAGCTTGGAGCGCTGCATAGACTTGGCTAAAGAATGGGATTACTACTTTTCGACCAGGACGAGGTGGAGGCAAACCGTATTCCTCTCAGCCACCTAGGGCAACCTCTGTGGAAAGAGATAAAACCGTAGAGCTTCATACTCATCCTTGCAGAGGGCTGATGGGGCTTCGGTCCCCTCAACCTTAACGGACTGTCACTAGTATGGAGCTTCGGAAAAGAACGCGGTATGAGATATACCTCGACGTTCTAGAAACGGTTAGAAGGAAGGGCGCCTGCCCAATCACGAGGCTTTCCTACGGCGCAGGGCTTCCCGTGGACCGAACCAAGAAGATCGTAGAGTTCCTATTGGCACGAGGGCTTCTGAAAGAAGTAAACATAGGCGAAAGAGAACTCTACAGAATAACGGAAAGAGGCGGAGAGTTCCTCCAAGCCCTAAGAACGGTGAGAAAATTTATACAGTAGGATCTACATAACAGTTCCTCGGGGAGAAGTAATAGTTTGGCAGTCGTTGAGACTAAAGATTTAGGAAGAAGATACGGGGATACGTGGGGTCTTCGGGATGCTAGCTTCACAGTTGAGAAGGGAGAGATGGCTGTTCTCGCTGGACCCAATGGAGCAGGTAAGACAACCACAATCAGGATTCTCACAACCTTTCTAAAGCCTTCCAAAGGATGGGCTAACGTTCTCGGTATGGATGTGGTCAAAGACTACAAGAGTATCAGGAGGAGGGTCTCGTATCTACCGCAGGAATATGAAGTGTCCAACGATCTCACGCCTATGGAAGCTGTGATGTGGAATCTTGTGGCAAGGGGGTGGCCTATCAGCAGAGCTAGGGACCATGCAAAGAAGTGGCTTGAACTTATGGGCATTTGGGAGTTGAGAAAGAGAACGTGTTGGAATCTCAGCGGTGGCGAGAAGCGAAGAGTTTCGGTAGCTATGGTGTTAGCAACCGAAGCCGACCTCATTTTCCTTGATGAGCCTACTGTCGGTCTCGATGTGGAGATAAAGCATTCCGTTTGGAAGGCTATAAGGGAGATAATCTCCCAAGGGGCGAGCATAGTTTTGACCACACATAACATGGACGAAGCTGAAACCATAGCTGATAAAGTGGTGATGGTTGATCAAGGGAAGACCATTATCCAGGAACAGCCACGTAAGCTGGTCGGCTCATTACCCTACAGATACAGAGTTGTAGTGGGAAAGTCTGAGAAGCTTGCAGATTCAAGTCTTGGTGAGTTCATAGATTTAGGGGATAGGCTGATAATCTACGCGAGGGAACGTGGGGAGGCCGTCAGACTAGTGGATGAGCTAAGTCTTGTTACCAACATATACTCCATGAGTGAGGTAGGGCTGGAAGACGCATATCTATACATAATCAAGGGGAGGGGGTCCCATCATGATTGAGAAGCTTCGGCAAACCTTAGGCATGGCGTACTTAGAAGCCATATCTATCAAGAGGCAACCCCTGTGGATGGTTCAAGGGATTATGGGGACCATAGGTTTCATAATGGCTATGTTTGCATGGGGAAGGATGGAGGCTCTTCGGAACCTAGCCATTGCCTATGTGATCGTTGGGGCTTGGGGTCAAGGGGTCAATATAGTAGCTCAAACTGTGGGATGGAACCGGGTTGGACGAGAGTTTGAGAGGCTTGTAGCATCTCCAGTTACGCTTCCCGTATACTTCGTAAGTGTGGTCATTGGGACATCGCCTTTTCTGTTTGTGAATGTCGTTCCAGCAGCAATCTTAGCCATAGTGGTAGGCATGAATCTTTCATCCTTCCTAGCCCTCTTCCTTCTTGCTCCTGTGGCTCTTATGCTTGGAGCGTTTCTGTCACTTGCCCTAATTCTGAGAATGAAGAACCCAACTAACATTTCGGCGATAACAAACCCATTAAACACGATAACAGTTATGCTTCCACCAGTATACTATCCAGCAAGCATACTTCCACCTGTTCTGAGGGAAGTAGCCCTGATTGTTCCAACAGTGTCTTTAACTGAGCTAGGTCGATGGATCACTGGCTCCAGCTTAACATATGACATTATATATCCCATATCTGCAGTGGCAGTGTGGCTTATAGCCTTAACATTGCTAATGTCCAGAAAGCTTAGATGGGGCTTAGAATAGGAAGGTCTTAAGAGCTTTCAGGAAATTCGTCCAGTGAGACTGGACCCATCTGCACATTCAGGTATATGGTTCCTTCTCGCATTTCTTCTCTGAGGCTTCTGGTTTTCGAGTTCGAGAACGTTGTCCTTCCTTACTGTTTGCAGGGAAAGCAGTCAGTGGATGAATTCCGAAAAGTTTAAATTTTTCCATGAACTACCGAAATATGGTGAAAACGGTTGACTCTGGTAAAAATTGACTCGCAGAGGAGAATATACATACCAAAAGAGATACCGTTCAAAGCTAATGAAGCCATAATTGTGCCTTTCGGTGCGTCTTTCCTGCTGATTCCAGTACCTGAGAAGATTATCGAGATAGAAATCCCCATTTCGACACAGGAACTGAAGAAAAGAGCAGAAGAAAAGGCGAAAAATGAGGTTGCGGAGAGATTGAAGGAGAAAACACAGCGCTAGGTGGTGTTCATGCTTCTCGAGTCTGACATATTTATCGCCTACATCAAAAGGGAAGACTGGCTAAAGACGATAGCGACCGCGTTGGTAGATGCCGTTGAGAAAGGCCGTCTGGGTCCAGTTCAAGCTTCTACAGAAGTCTTCCATGAGCTCTACTACGTTTTCTCCGACTATGCCACCCTACAGACGGTCATGGCAAATGAAGCCAAAATAGCCACAATCAAGAACCTTAACTACATTGCTCCGGACTTCACAACCTACCTTACGGCTTTGACTATCATGGACACCTATGGCGTGACATCCATCTTTGACGCTGTATATGCCGCCACAGCCTTAAGTGCCAAAGTACCTGACCATACTATAGTGTCAACAGACAAGAAGTATGATGCCGTAAAAGGGCTGAGGCGAATCGACCCGCACGCACTCACGATTTGAAGCCAGATGGCACTTTGGGCTTCTTCCAGATGCTTTCTATTCCGTCGTTTCTTCTCTTATCTTTTCTTCGAGGCTTTTGACTTTTCCGTGTTCGAGAACTCGTATATGCGTTGGGAGTCGAACCCTGAATCCTAGGCGGAGGAATAGTCCGTATAGTTCTCCTCCAGAGATTTGGCTTCCTATCTTTCCTTCAGTTATGAGTTTGACCAGCGTCTTCTCTACATGCGCTGCAACCTGCGGATGCTGAGCCTTCGCAGCGTTGAGGACTTCCCATGCCCTGTTGAAGAAGAAGCGGTTTAGAACCTCTTTCGGTCCGACCTCTTGCGGCTTCTCAGCTGGAGCAATCGGCTTCTTTTCAAGTTGCCTCTTCAGTTCTTGCAGTTTCCTCCGCCTCAGAGCTTCGAGTTCCACGTCTGACATTCAAGGTCACATTGCCACTCTTGTCCGACAATAATGAAGAGAAGGGCATCCCGAGTATTAAGGTTGCGTCTCGACTACTGGCTGCCGAGTTTATATCTCAAGGTGGCTGCTATGCCGCCGAAGGACTTCCAGAGCATCTGTCCCTCTTCGGTCTCTGTGGATATCATCTCAACGTTGGCGCCTGTCTGTTCAGCGAGCTCAGCCAACTCATCAATGATGTCCTTCTCCTCGGCAACCTGAAGCGTTGGAACATTGCATTTTGGGCACGGTTTCCCGCTGAGAGACTGCTCGAAATCCGCAGTGTCAGAAGCCTTCATCGTCTCGTGCTGAGTGAAGCCACAGGAGGAGCATTCCGTCTTGACCCGAGTCGTGTCCAAAGCCTCGGAAAGGAACAATATGTCAACCAAGCCGGATGCGAGGGCTCTCCTTATGTCTCTTTCCCCGTAGGTTGCGAGGCCTGTGTCGTGGCCGATCTCGTAGAGGAACTTCTGCACAATCCGTTTCTCTTCGACATATCTTAGGCTCTTTATGATTTCTGGCGCCTTCTCAACAGTCTCTTCAATTCCCTGGTCTCCTGTGTACGCCGTGTCTACGGTGGCGATGATCTTGTCTCTAAGCCTGTAGTCGAGGAACCTTCCCTTCTCGAAGTCGTACTTCGTGGGTCCCGGACCTCCCAAGATTACGCCCTTCAAGTCAGGTATGGGAAGGAAGACCTCGCTTGCGTGTTCAGCTATCCGCTTGAAGAATCCTAGGACTTGGGCTTCGCGCAGCCGCTCGAACCTTCTCGCAGACTGGCCGCCAGCACGATGCTTGCCAGGTATGCCGGAGGTTATTTCCTCAACAATGTCAAGGCGTCGGCCCCTCAAAGTGGCGTAGGTCGCTCCGCTTGTGTCCAGAAGGAGGATTCCGTACGTCTCCTTCTCCTTCAAGAGGTCTGTTAAGTGTTCGGTGTGGAACCTTGAGTCGCATCTGTAGAGGTATATGTTGATGGGTTCTGGCGGGGAGATCACGTAGGTCTCGATTCTCTCGCTTCCTGGACCGTTCTGGGGTATGGCTCCGCAGAATATCACCAAGCCCTTGTCCGGAACGGTTCTGAAGAGTTTTAGGCGTTGGATAACCTTCACAATCGCATCCTGAACGTTCTTGCGCGTTGTGCTCGATTTTATGTTAGAGGCAGTGCCCCACTCGTCTTTCAGCATCTGGGAGACTTCGCTGATCTGGCGTCCCGGAGGCACATACAAAGAGACAAGTTCTGTGCCTCTTCCCTCTTTAGAGGTCAGAGTGTCCAGTACCCTCTTCAATCGAAACCTCTCAAGCGACGTTCTCTTTTCACTCATTGGAACCGTTACACCTTTCCGGGAGAAGTTGGAGGTCTAGGTTTCCATTTCCGGTTGGATGTTAGATAACCCTAGCCAACCCTATTAAATATTACCATTACAAGGCAAGGTTCCAGTTTCTGTGGCACCCAGCACCTCAGAGGCGCTTATGGTTCATGGAGACCTATTCAAGCCGTCTCCAGTAATTAAGGACCTCCTTCCGCGTTCCCATGGCTTCCAAGAGTCTGACGAGCTCCACATGCAACTGCTCAGCCACATCTCTATTCTCATTCAGAACGTCATTGGTTTGAGCCGGATCTTTAGGCAGGCAGTACAATTCGTTCCTAGGTCTTTCGCCAGTAATCTTTTGAAGCCGCTCCAAACCATCCACGATCTTTGTCCTCCGCTCAGGCGGCGCCTCTCTGAGAGCCCTACTGATCTGCCCGCAGTAGATTAGGAACCACTCCTTGGTGATGACGGAGACTCGTTGGCCAGCTATTGGCCCGTGGATGAGGCTTGGTGAAGAGACAGCTAGGCCTCTCCAGGCAACGTTCTCCTTCCGCACCAACGGTAGCAACGACGTGCCCTGCATTGTCTCGGGCGCTTCAGCCTCAGCCAGCTCTAGGATGGTTGGCATTAGGTCTGGGGGCTGAACCAGCGCCTCGTTGCGGCTAGGCCTTGCTCCTGGCACCCTGATGATTAGTGGTATGTGTGCTACCTCGCTGTAGAGCGGAACGAGGCTCATGGTTGACTCTGTTATTATGGACTTCCCGATGAGATTGCGTTCTCCTAGGTAGAATCCGTGGTCCGTTGTGAATACTATGGTCGTGTTCTCTCTTAGGCCTAGTTCGTCAACCCTTCTTAGGAGGTAGCCGACCCAAGAGTCAACCATGGTGACCTCCCCTGCATAGAGAGCCCGTGTGTGTTTGAGTTCTTCAGGCGTAAGGTTGTTGCATGGTCCGTAGGCGGGGTAGGTTACCTCTTCTCCCTCATATCCGGGGTCGTATAGGTCTACGTACCATCTCGGCGGGTCCCAAGGCTCATGCGGGTCAAACGTGTCTACGTGTAGAAAGAACCTTTCATGCTTTCTGTTCTGTTCAAGCCATCTAGCTGCTTCAGTCATGGTTCTCGCAACGAAGTAGTCGCTTTCATATCGCCTCTCCGAGACGTTTCGGAGGTACTGCCTCATACTGTCGTAGGGGGACCTGAGTTTCTGGGTGTTGCATGGAAACCTGTAGTCGATTGGGGCTGTGCTGTACCTGTCGTTCTCCTGTCCGCGTATCCATATCCAGCCGTCGTATCCTCTGTCGAAGTGGTACCCATCCTTGAATATGTGGAGGGTATCGGCGATGAGCATGGTCACGTATCCGGCTTTTCGCAGAGAATCGGCCATCACTTTCTCGTCTAGCGGCAGTGGGCTCCAGTCGGAATATGTGAATGTGTACCTTCCAGTGACAAGGTCTCTCCTGTGAGGCACGGTTGGGAAGGAGGCTGTATAGGCTTTGTCGAAGATTATGGATTCCTGAGCCAGTCTGTCAATGTTCGGGGTGCGTATCCAACCGTTTCCGTAGCAGCCTAGAAAGTCTCTCCGAAGGGTGTCGGAAACTATGAGAATGATGTTCATGATTGAAAGGATGCTTCATCAAAAGATATAAGTTTCGAGCCTCTGCAGATAGTATGCCTCCAATCTCCGCATCTGTCCAGATGGCTAACCCGTTCCTGCTCGACCTGTACTCCGCTCAACCTCTTTCTGGACAGTTCTCAGGAGGGAAGGCTGAGTCAACATCAAAACAGCAAGCGAATGCGAGCATCTTCTTCTCCTTGCGAAGCCAGGGCAGCTGCAGTTCACTGTTCCGTCAATTCTGCGGGCAACAGTGTACGTTCCATGTTCGCCGATGATGTTGAAGAGTTCGTCGCCTATGGGTTCGATCCTCCTCTTCTGTATCAGCTCATAGGCCTTCTCAAACATCCTGTCTATGGGCAACTAGACTCCCCGGAAATCAGCAGGACCACCAAAAACTATCAGCAGAACCTTATATAAACATGGTTCTTCAACCGCGGCTGGTCTGGGACGCGGCAAGCAAAGCTTAAATGACGTGAAGCCCAAAACTAGTGGGCGTCCTTCATGGAAAGATCCGCAACGCTGGTTTCAGTCTTCTTGATCGCCCTTGCAGCCGGGTCGGGACTCGGCTACAGTCTGGCAAACCCGACACAATATGAGCGGAGAATTGCTGATCTGGAAAACGAGAATGCCGAATTGGAAAGCCAAGTCTCCTCGCTTCTTGGACAGATTGAGGCAAAGGACCATCAGATCCAAAGCCTAACAACGCAATTGACTGGGCTGGGGGAATTGGTTGAGACGAAAAGGAGGGAGATCACTAGCCTGGAATCTCAAATCTCCAGCCTAGAGCTAGAGGTCACTGTTCTGATGGGGGAGATGTCGGAGCTTCGGCAGCAGTTAGAGATTGAGGTTTTCGGCGTCTACTTCAGCCCAAGAGGCGGCTGCGAAAATCAAGTTCTCTACTGGATAGACAGAGCAAACGTGAGCATTCACACTCTCATATATAGTTTCACTCTGGATTCAATAGGTGACGCCCTGGTAGATGCTCATAGCAGAGGGGTAGAAGTCCAAGTAGTCTTCGAGGTACAACAGATAAGCCAATACAGTGAGTATCAGACGCTAAGAGCCGCCGGGGTAGCAGTTCGCAACGACACGAACTCCGATCTTATGCACAATAAAGTCATGATCGTCGACGGCATGATCGTGTTAACTGGCAGCTTCAACTGGTCGAGCAGCGGCGAGAACGAGAACAACGAAAACCTGATCGTGATGAACAGCACATACGTCGCCGGAATTTATGAAGGCGAGTTCCAGAAGATCTGGGACGAAAGCAGCTGAGCCTCTATCTTTGACATTCAGGTTGCCGGACTATCTCTCTGGTTACTGGTCTGTGCAAGTGTTTTAAACCAGTTAGGTCTACTTATCTCGAGGCTTTGCAGCTCTGTGGGGCATTCCGATGCCTAGGATGCGGAAGGGCGCGGTGCAGATAAGGTTTGAGATCCTGGAGTTCCTCTACTACCATACCCGACCGCAGCTCCGCACCTACATATGGCGCAAAGCCACATCCCTTTCCTACGACGATTTCCTGAAACACCTTGCCTTCCTAAAGGAGAAAGGATTGATGAACGAGACAGAGGACGGCACCTGTAGAATAACAGAAAACGGAAGAAAGGTCTACGAAGAGCTGCGGAACGCATTGTCTTCCATCCTTTGAACGTCATACGAACCACTGGTAACTGTGAATCCGGACAGAGAATTAGCGCTTACCTTGTGCAGCTCGGATGACGTGTACCGCATTCTGGATTATGATAGAAAGGACTATATATCATGTAGACCTTGAGACAACGAATGTGAAGGGAGGTAGCGGAGTGGGAAGGGCAGTAGTTGTTTACGACACAAAATTCGGCAATACAGAAAGGTTAGCCAACGCCTTAGCTGAGGGATTGAGGAAGCAGGGGATCGAGGTAGACTGTGTCCGGGTCGATGCAGTCGCCGTCGGCAGACTGGCTGGATATGACTTACTGGTAGTCGGGGGACCGACCCACGCGTTCGGCATCTCCAAACCCATGAAAGACTTCATCGAAAAGCTGAAAAACGTAGACCTTAGAGGAAAGAAGGCTTTTGCCTTTGACACTAAGCTAAAGTCTCGGCTTGCCGGAAGTGCGGCGAAGGGAATTGAGAAACATCTGGAAAGGCTTGGAATGAGCATTGTGAAGCCCCATTCCTCCGCCATAGTCAAGGGAGCAGAAGGACCACTCGAGGAAGGCGTGGAGGAAAAGTTTAGACAGATAGGAGCCGAGATGGCGAACCTTCTGCGATGATGAAAAAAGTGGGACAACCGCCTGCCGGAATCAATTGACACATCACTCATAGATGTAGCCTCCTCACAACGCGTTGACAGAATACGGTTCGTCGGTTTGGCTGCGCTGGTTACAGCCTCAATCTCTACTACCAGCCGAAAGCTCTCTCTTCTTCAGTGCAAAGATTGCGCAATCAATGCAAAATGGCGTACTCATGGTTTTTTCGGCTTGTTCACCTTTGGTGCATCACGGTTATCAAGGGTTCCGCAGAGACTGAGCCCGAAGGCAAGATGGGCGAAGAGGAACCTGCTAAGCCGTATCCTTTGAAGTCACTGCACGACTTCCTGACCGAGCTGGACAGGGAATGGGACAAGTTCAAAACCGGCTCCCTGATAGGCATGGTCACGTCTGGGGTGCTCATGGTCTTCTTGGTCTCCCGTTTCTTGGCGTTGCTTGTGCGGATCAGAAGGCTTAGACTGGCTTTCGGCGAGTTTGCTGAGGAGCTTCTGTTCCTGGTTCTCGTGGCGATTTTCGTGGGCTACGAGATATACCTGCTCTTGGCTCAGTACAGGTTCTTCCAAAAATGGGAACGCAGAGTAGGGTTACTCATACATCTAGAAGAGAGGCTGATGGGCGAGCTTGAAAGGAAAGAAGGAGCTTCGGGCAAGGGTCTGGAAGAGGCGGAAAAGAAGCCAAGTCAGGGCAGCCCTTGAACAAGCGTCAGGCTGAGCACGGAATCTCTAGCAAATCCCCTTTCCTGATGGCTGAAGGAAAACGTATTCTCAGATGGGCATCCATTTCTTCCTGAGCTTGCAGACCATGGTGTAGGCTGGGTCGTAGACGTTTCCAACCTCGTACTCGACACATTGCCCAAGGAGGATGTGGACGGCGTATGTATCCAACCCGAAGTCTACTTGAAGCCACCGCACCATCTCACTAGTCGCATGTTGGAGAGCCTGATCCAGAGGCCGAGCGTTTCCTACAGTGAGGATGTACTCGTCGTTCTCGGCTCGCGGCCAGCTAATCTTTTTGCCTTTGACCAGCTTGACTGTGAACTGCACATCGAAGGAGACCTCGATGCCCATGCCGCCTATCTCCCCATCGCCTTGGACAGCATGCCCGTCTCCAATGAAGAATAGGCCTCCGGGAGCAAACACGGGGAAATAGATGGTCATTCCGGCAATGAAGCCTTTGTAGTCCATGTTGCCTCCGTAGATGCCGGATGTGGCAGAAGAAATGGCTTGTCCGCCCGGAGGAGCCACTCCTAAGCACCCGACCATGGGCCTCAAGGGCAGAATGAGGCGTCCAAGTTTTGTATCAGGCTTGACTAAGGCGGCTGTGCCCTTCTCGAGGTCCAGTTCCCACTCTGCCAGCCTACTCCTCCGACGTGAAGGCATCTCTTCAACAAATGTAGGGTCAACAACGTTCGGAGCGATGACGGTTGAGCTCCTTCCTATCCTTCTGTTCGGCCACAACCTGTCAAGGCGGACGGCTAAAGCGTCTCCGGGCTCTGCGCCGTCTAGGTAGAAGGGTCCGGTTAGAGGGTTTCCCTTTGGCGCCGCCTTCCGATCATGGGCGTCTCGACCGTGACAGTCTAGGGTTGTGGTGATCACTGTGTCGCCGTTGCCTATCCGCAAGGCTGGCTCATAGGAACCAAGAGCCGTATGATAGACTTTGGGCCTGAATTGGTGAACGGTCATGCTGGGTCTCCTCGTCTCGTCTAGTGTTCCGAATATCTGGCTGCCTGTCTGCTTATTTGTGTTTTGCGGATAGTCTCTATCTATTGTGTCGCCTCTGGCTCTCACAGTTGCCAGCATGGACCCGTAGAGGCTCAAAACCCATATGGGTTCCAAAGACTCTTGAAGTTCCTCACCCGTCGCTAGGGTCTGCTTCAGGGTCTTTCCGCAAGTGAAAAGTGGCTGCAGTTAACGAGGAAGCCTTTATAGCCTGTAATACTAAGAATGTGGAATCAGGTGAGGTGTTGACTGCCTTGTTTTCTAGTAGGCCTGATGCCTCAAAGATTTCCGAAAGGAACGTTGAGGAGATGTACCGGAAGAGGGACATTGAGGGGTTAATCGGGTTTCTAAAGCACAGAGACAGCAATATTCAGCAGGAAGCAGCACGGTTTCTTGGAATGATGGGAGATCCAAGGGCTGCGGAACCCCTAATCCAAGTTTTGAAGGGTGAAAACAAAATTGGTCAAGCGTCTGCAGCAGTAGCTCTTGAAAAGATTGGGGCGCCAGCAGTGGAACCCCTGATCCAAGTTCTGAAGGATAAGGACAAGAATGCTCAGGTGTGGGCGGAGGTTGTTCTTAGAAAAATCAAAGATCCAAGGGCGGTGGAAGCTCTAGTCCAGGCTCTTAGAGATGAAGAGAGTGTGGTTCGGGCGGGTGCAGTGGATGCTCTTTGTGAGATAGGAGGACTGGCGGTAGAACCCTTGATCCAGGCTTTGAAGGACGAAAATGGTATAGTTCGATTAGGCGCAGTGGCGGCTCTTGGCGGCATAGGAGACGTGAGGGCAGTGGAGGCGCTCACTCAAGCCACGATAGATGAAGATGTTAGGGTCAAAATCGGTGCACTGATCGCTCTGGAGAAAATAAGACGGAAAATAGCTGAGAAAGCAGGCAATTCCGCATAGTGCCATGTCGTCGCTTGTGACCTACTAACCTTCCATTTGAATTCCGCTCTACTGCGCCAAGACACAGGCTAACAGAGCAACAGTCAAGCTCTGGTTTCGCCCCTCTCAACCTTCAGATATTCTCTGCCGCGGTCTGCCAGATGGAAGACGTTGTTCGTTTTGGTGACGTAGCCGGCGTTGAGCAGGTTATAGAGCTCATTCGCCAGAGTATCAGGCTTACCGTCCAGTTTCTTCAGTAGAGTGTAGAAGTCTGAGGGCTCCTTTTCCAGAGACTCAAGCACCCTCGTCCTTAACGCCGTACCCCTCACCTTCTTCGCCAATATCTTTCATGATGCTTATGTTTCTATCATGACTGCTCTGTAGAGAAACAATCCAGCTATGATTGCGAAAAACCTCTGTGCAGCCGACTCGACATTTACTCCTCACGACACTATTCGTGTTAAGTAACCCTGAACGTGACAGTTGCCACTGGCTTGGGTTGTATCGGGCTGAACGTAAAGATGTAGAGGCCTCTCTCCTGAACTTGTAGAATGAAGCGGACTGACGTGATCTGGGACGCGTTGATTATGACCCGACCATAATACCTAACCTCATTTGATAAGGCATGAACGTTAGCGTCCCATCGATTGACGAGTATGAGCCTGAAATCGATGGGCGTTGTCACATTGATTGAGATTGGAATCCTAGATTCTGGTTCTAGGTTTGCACCGAAGTAGTACGTGTGTAGGGTGATCACCTCTAGGCTTCCACAAAGAGCGATAGTGCTCAGCTTGAAGCTCTGAGGCAACGGCAGCGGGTCAACGGCAACCACGCCCACGCCACCAAATTCACCGTGGCTGCGTATTTCTTGCCAAAATACAGCCGGACCGCCTCCTTTGGGAATAACTGCATAACCTAATCCGAAACCAATGGCTAATCCTATGAGAAGCACAATCCAGAGTTTCTTACCCATGATCATATGTTTGGCTTTTTCCAGTCTTGTGCCTATATTCCGTCCTATTCTCAAGCTGCAAAATGTCATAACCAAACCTATGGCTAAGAAGACATAGGTCAAGGCGTGGTACTGCCTCAGCGGATAATCGGGGTATGGAGCTCTCAAGTAACCATAAAATTCCCCACGTGTTTCGTTCCCTCTTGGTGACACGACTATCACTACTTCCTGCTTGCCCTCGCCGAGATTTGTTACCGTGTAAAAATCGCCCACGATTGGATAACCGGGGAAATAGTAAGTCACTAGTCCGAAAACTACTGAAGCAACGATCACGATCAAGCCGAGGTAGAGAAATCTCTTTCTGGGCGACCGCATCTCCCCACCGACAAGACATATCAAGGCATCGTGATATAAAGCTTACCCGTACAGGACTGAGGCCTCGATTAAGACTCGCTCATCTCCCGCGTTTCCTTGGACTGCGACAATCATGGGGGGTTCTGGTTAAGATGAGGTTGGTCGATCACGGTTGGTCAAAAAGGGTCGGTGATGTTCGCTCGGTTCTGAAATCTTCGGGACTTAGATAATGGGAGATTTTTCTCCAAATCAATTAATACAACTTGAGATCACGTTCTATGGAAATGGCATGAGGAAGAAAGGAGGTGACAGACTATGGAAAATTCGACATTCCATAAGGTAAGGCTTTCTGTTCTGTGGCTAGTTTCAGAAGTGGGTATGTTAGCCATGACGATATTGGAGTTTTATCTGCCAGGTGTGATAGACCAAATAAGGATGGGTGAAAAAGAAGGCGTGAAAATGGGACCTGAACTGTTGTTATTCTTCACAATTATGTTCTTGGTTCCATTGGTCATGGCTTTCCTGTCGCTCACTTTGAAAAACAAAGCAAACCGCTGGGCAAATATTATCTTGGGCATAGTCTATACTGTCCTTTTAGTCATTGTTTTAGTTGGGCATCTGGCAAACCTGTCCGCTCTTACAATACTGAACGCTTCAGATGCCGTGTTTGCAGCCCTGATTGTCTGGTATGCATACAAGCAGTCTAAAGGTTAGCCCCTAGTTTTTTGCACTAAGCCCCCAAGAGTTCACAGAACCCATCGGCGTAGAAGACATATTTCCGCTTTGAGTTGAATTCCATGTTAGGAAAGTCTGGCATGAAGCGGCTGATCATCGGGTTTGATCCCGGCGTAACCGTCGGCCTAGCAGCCTTGACCCTCGACGGCGTCCCCGTCTTCGTTGACAGCAGGCGTGACTGGAGCTTCTCCAGCCTTCTGAGGACAGTTGCCGACCTAGGCGCGTGCACAGTTGTTTCCAGCGATGTTTCGCCTCCTTCGGAGGTTCTTGAGAGGCTTTCGGCCAAGTTGAACGCTGTGCTCTTCGCTCCACTCATCTCCATGGGTGCAGAGGAGAAGCATCAGATCGCCCGAGCCTACGAGGAACGTTACAGCTTCAAGGTGAAGAACGCCCACGAGGTCGACGCCCTAGCGGCAGCTGTGAAGGCATACCAACACTATAGGAACAAGTTTGAGCAGGTCGAGGTGAAGTTGAAGACTCAAGGCTTCAAAGTCTCGGTCGACGATGTGAAGGACCTCGTAGCCCGCGACCACACCATGAAGCAAGCCGTGCAGATTCTTCAAGGCATAGGTGAGTATAAACCCCCGCCTGTTCCGAGAAAGATGGCTCCCAGAGAAGAGCAGATGAAAAGCTTGATCGAAGAGTTGAGGAAACAGCTTGCCCGCGAGAAGGAAAGGTCCAAACGTCTCAAGGCGACAAACGAAGAGTCCAAGCTCAGAACAAGAGACTTGAAGACCGAGATAGCCAACCTAAAAGCAAGGGTAGAAGAGATACGAAGCCAACAGTCGGCTCAGGTAAGACGGGAAAGAGAGTACCAGCTGCTCCAAGACGAGCTGATCAAAGCCAAAGCCAGACTTGCCGAGTACTCAGCCCAGCTTGAAGCCTACAGGAACCGGTTCAACCAGATGCAACGGTTGAGGGAGCTGGAAAGCCAGGGAAGGCTGGTGCTCCTGAAGCCCGTGGAAGCCTTCACAGAGAACGGGCTGAGAAAAGCCTTCGAGCTCTACAGCGTCAAAGCCGGAGACTCAGTGTTTCTCCTCGACCCCAGCGGAGGAGGCGCAGCGACAGCCGAGACTCTGGCCAAACGGGGAGTGAAGGCTGTTGTGACAAATGGGTCTATGTCGCACCAAGCTCTGGAAGTCTTCGCTAAATACATGGTTCCCGTCCTGCCCTCGGAAAGAGTGAAGATCGAATGGATAGAAGGCTTACCCTACGCCGACGCAGAAAGTCTAAGAAGAGCCGCCAGAGAACTCAGCGATACTGAGGCCTCCAAAGCATACGAAGAGATCAGAACCATCCTGGAAGACCATCGAAGGGAGATCAGAGAAGAGTAGACTGCATCCTTAGGCTTCTATGTGTGAGTCGCTTCATTCGCCTACGGGGCCGAGAATAGGGATAATCCTCTTTCATCCCATTTCCCTGTCAGGCCAGTTTGCTCTTTATGTAGTCTGCGTATTCCATGAACTTTTCAAACGCAAACTCAACGTGGATCAGGTGGTCCGAGCCTGGCATGTAGCCGCCCATCTCCTTGAGCACCGGCACCTTCGAGTCGACTTCCCGCCTCATCCTTTCTCCTCCTTGGGCTAGCTCCGTCTTGGCAAGGTTCCCTACCAGGAAAAGCCGGTTGCCGTAATCTTTCCTTATTTCTCTGGCATCCATTCCAGCGTTCACCTCAAGCGGCCAGATGCCCGTGATCCCCGCATCAACTAATAGGCTAAGCAGCGGTTTGAGGTTCCCGTCGCTGTCCATCAGCACCCGGTCTATCCTGTTTTTTCTGAAGAAGCCTGTGACCCTCCTGTAGTGGGGCAGCAGGAACTCCCTGTAGAGGCGTGGAGATATGCAGGGTCCATGCCTTTCAGCCATGTCTTCCCACCAGAAGACCAGATCTATTCTGTCCTTTAATGTTTCCACAGCGTCTCTCGTGGCTTCTATGGTGAAGTATTCCCAGTGTTCAGCCATGTCCTCGATGAGCTCCGGGTTCTTGTAGAACATTGAGATGAACGTGGGAATGCCCATGAGCTGCGCACCGAACCCGTAAAAGCCGCTTACGGAAAGAGCCGTGCCGCCCCTCTGGTAGTCTTCGAAAGCCCTCACATAGCCATCTTTGTCCCAGTCCTTCGGATACCTTCTGGGGTCATGAGGGTCCAAACGTTTCCTATACTCATCCCAGGTTTCATGGTCTTTGACGGGGAAGCTGAGAAACATGGGCATGTTATACCAAACGTAATCAGCCTGCTTCAGCCGCCTCTCAACAGCCCCCGTCTGGGTAAGGACATCAACATGCCTATCACTCTCCCTCAGGATTCTCTGCTTGAACCTAGGTATGGGACCAAGGTCCAACGGGACAGATAGGCCACTGTAGTTGCTGCATCCGAAATACCTGTAAGGGTCAAAGCCCTTTAGTATCGGCCAGTTCAGAAGGGAGACACTTCCAGCCCTGACCTCCCAGTCTATCACAGCAACCTTCTCAACAGGTAGCCCTTCCCCGAACCATTTCACCAATGTTTCGTCGAAGAACTTCTCACACCACGGAAGCACGTCAGGCCGCCTAAAACTGATTACAGATTTGATTCTCTCTCTAGGGGTCATCATAGCTCTGATCCGCACCTGCATCAGAAGTTGTTCTTTCCTCACTTAAGCCTCTCGTTCCACCGTCAAGTATGCACGTAGTCTTCGAGGAATATTATCTCCGCGTCGAAGGGCTTCCTTCGGATCTCTTCGATCAGATCTTTCTCCCTTTCCGCGAAAAGCGCCTTGCTGAAGGTTTTCTCAGCCAACGCAATGCAGAAGCAGTCTGCCAGCGAGATGGCTCTTTCACACTTGTGTCTTGAGGCGTCCACGATAAGGGTTGACAAATCTTCGACATTGATGTATCCGGAGGCTAAGAGTTTCTCGACTCTGTCACCGGACTCCGCTAGGCCTAGTTTCCGGCACAGCACGTATCTCAGTTCTGCTATACTCAGCTCTGACGTATAGGCTTCGATGAGCCCCTGTTTGAGACCTTGCCTCAGCCTCGCTCCTTGTGGAGTTGAGAATACGAGCTCAATCAGCGCGCTAGTATCTAGTGCCAGCCTTCCGGTCAAATCTTCTCTCGTCACGTTTCCTCTCCCCAAGCAGATCCCTAACTGCCTCTTCAGCTCCGGACATCGGGCTGCAAGCCTCGTCAAGCAGATCCGGCTTTCTTTCTCTCTCAGCCATCAAGAGGCGAAGGGCTTCGTCAAGGTCGACCCGCCGTCCTAGCTTGATTTGAAGCTCGGAGGCGATTCTCAGCAGTTTCTCCTTCACTTCCTCTGTAACGGATATAGTCGTCATAGCCATCATATAGAGTATGGCTGTCACATCACATATATGCGTATCGGATACTGCGTGTTAAGCCTAAAAGCTTGGAGAGAGAAGGTAGTATTGCCATGTCTGATCTCACGAGGATGTCAAGCTGAATAGTGAGCGAAAAACTCGCTACCATTCAAAGCCATAAACACTTAATGCGCACTAAGGGGAGGAATCGACAACAACGAAGTCGAACTGCCGAATATTTCACTTTTTTGTTGCAGAGGGTTCGGTTCAGGTAGGCTACGTGGCGGAGAACGCATGTCTGCTTTGGCCCACATTTTGGAAAAGTTTATGTGGGTCATCTGGGCTACTCTTAGGTGGGTGGAAGATTATGGGAAAAGCGAGGATGGACGAAAGAGGCAGGGTCTTGATTCCAGCTGAGGAAAGAGAGAAGCTCAACTTGAAGTCCGGGACCGAGTTTGATTTGATCGAGGAGAAAGGTGTTCTGCTCCTAAAGCCTATCGTTCCCACGCCGGTGAGAACGGAGTCTAAGACGGAAAAGTGGGGCAGAGAAGCATTCATGGATTCGGGAGAGGCTACGTTTGGAGAGTGAACCATCCCCAGACAAGATAGTGTTGGACGTTAACACTTTGGCAATCTTCCTTGTGAGGGACCATCCGGGCAACCAGTATGTATCGGCTGTTGTTGAGGAGGGGTTAAGAGGCGCATTTGTGCCTTTGATTATGGATTTCCTTCCGGTCAGAGCGTACTGGATAATGACGAAGAAATGGGGATGCTCTAGCAAGGAGAGCGCCGAAGCTGTTGAACATTTTGTTGAAGCGTATGACCGGCCTCGATACCCCTGCCTTCAAAGGAAGACAATCCTTGAGAGTTTCAAGCTGGCGGAAGAGCTGAAGCATGACGTGTTCGACTGCGTATACCTTGCCTTCGCACTGCAAGAGAAAGCGAAAGCGATCATCACTACGGACACCGATTTCAGGCAACTCTGCAGGCAAGTTGGGCTGGAGTATGTCAATCCCGTCCCCTTGGAGGTCTTGAGACGCTTCAAGGAGCAGACCGAATGAATCTGCGAGAGACCGCCTAGTTGATAGTGCAAGCTATAAGTCAGCGTCAGGAAACGATTCTTGAGACGCAGGTTTACACCAAAAAAATCGATGACGGCGCTGATCCTCTCTTCAAGAGTCCCCAATACTCCACGTGTCTCCAATGCGCGCATTACTTGAAGATCGGTGCTACTTGATCTATGTTTCCTTCGCCCACCAGAGCATAACTTCCATCTGTTACATCAACATCGTAGAGCTCGATGTGTGAGATGCCTCCGGCACTGCCCAGCCAGTAGTCCGAATAGGCGCGCAGCTCGGGAAGTGCTTCTTCTGACGCTATGGACCCCCATCGTGAGGTGAGGTATTTGCCTGCAGGATCTATGATGCACAGCTGACCTTCCTGAACTGGCTGGAAGACGGCTAGGTGGGCGTCGCCGTTGGAGAACTCTAGGCGGGCTATGTAAAGTATATACTCGGTCATGTGGATATGCTTCATGTAGTATTTTATCATCGCGTATGCCAGTACCGCTTGGTCGTCACAGTCGCCTTGGTTGACCTCAAGCGTGAGGCCCGGTGTCTGCACGTAGTTTTTGTACGTTGTTACTGTGAATCCTGTGATGTAGTCGAATCCTTCAAGTTTCACTTGCCTGTAAGCGGATAGGTACGGCATTTCTATGTCATTGACGTACCTTATGTTTGAGACTATGTAGTCATAGATATTCTCTACGGAAGGCCAGAAGTCTTGGGAGGAGCCTGTCGCCGACGAGACCGCGTCCGATGTCATCTGAACCTCTCCGTCGTTCAGAACTCGGCGGAAAGCCTCAGGCACGAAAGAGTAGGATATGAGTACCTCGTAGAGTTCTCTGACCTCGTTGCTAAGGCTTTTGTAGTTTGACGTAGTGTCAGAGTGCGCATCTTCCAGTTCACCATGCTCTGACGACAGTTCAGAGTAGTCGGAGAGTAATCTTGAATGATCTGAGTAGAGTTCCCAGTATGAGACATTCAAGCTAGAGTGCTCTAAGCCAAGCTGAGCATAGTCGTCCCTCAACGAGTCGTAGTCCGCTTGCAGCGCAGAGAGATCCGCTCTTGTGTTCGAGAGGTCTTCCTGTAGGCTCGCAACCTGAGGCTGATAAACTACAAAGGCAGCAAGAGCATATCCTGCTACCACACCCGCGATAAGGCATACTAGCATGGTTGCAGATGTCGATCTTTTTCTTCCTGCTGGCAGTGGAGCCGCCTCCATCTGGTTGACGTTATTGCTGCTTCGTCTGTTACAGGGCAGAGTGTTTCCTTTTCTAGTTTCGATCATTCGAGGTCACATCCCTCAATCATGAAATCTGGTTTCTAGTCATCTCAGCCCATTATCTGCTGATGCTTCTTTAAAAGGAGTTCTGGGTTTCTGTCCAGAATAGGTAGACTTTTGCTTGAGCGAGGACGGCGAGCCGATCTAGCACTCTTGCCAGCATTTCGACTGTGGCTTCTTCGATGAACTTTTCGTATTCGTTTCTTAGGACGTAGGCTTTGCCTGAGGCTTTCAGTCGTTTGTAGTATCCCTGTGAGACTTTCAGAAGGACATCTCTGACCCTTGCCAGTTCTTCACCGCTGAGGGCTCTTAAGCAGTTTAGGTTTGTCTCTTGGCTTGCTAGGGCATAGGTTTTGAAGCCTAACTCTCCA
>CAYRBK010000016.1:0-32593 GCA_964422605.1 uncultured Candidatus Bathyarchaeia archaeon
ACCCATGTGCAGCGAGTCTGCAGCCCGCCGCCTAAACCACTCGGCCACCCCGGCACGCAACAAGTCTGATCCTTGACGCTTCCAAGTTTCCTTGATTGAGCTTCCTGTTTTATTATCTTTTCGGAGATGTCTGCTCAGAGGAGGAAGATGGTCGAGATTATGCAGCCTGCGGATGATCCGGTGGTTTTCAGATTTTCACTACTTGCGCGTGGAGGACGCCGCAGATCTCGATAACAGCCTCAGGGTGAACGTATCCTCTCTCCACAGCTTTCTTGACCGTGTTGCAGCCCACCAAGTTGACGACGGACGACTTTTCTATGAGGCTCACCGCGTCCTCGACGCTTGTCCTGAAGCCCCTATAGAAGCCTTCCTTAACCTCAAAAACCATGCCCGATTCCTGAAAGGTCTTTCCTAGGATTTCTGCATCGCAGATTGCCAGTAGAATCTGTCGGCCCCACTTGCGCATGTTGACATAGGCTTCCAAGACGGACGCTTCCAGATTGTCCTGGGTCAAACGGGCTTCACGGGCGATCTTGCCCCGCATGCTTCGCATACGAGGAAGTAGAGCCTCTTCTCCCTGACTACCTTTGTGTCAGGCCTCTTGCAGACCGGGCAAGTAACGTAGCTTTCCATATAGCGCTCAATCAGCCGTCTCAAGGTCTCCGGTTCGAATCTTCCTTGGAAAATCGCTCGCGCTCCCTCAACGGTTCCAGCGGTCGCCATCTCCTTTGAGAGGAACCTGAGAACATGAACAGGGTCTCTTCTCAGCACGTCACAGATCTCCTTGAAGTTGTGAAGAATTGTCCTGGAACCGAACACTGTGCAGACGGGTCTAGGAACCTCAAGCCTTTCATGTTTAGATACCTCTGGGGGCAGCTGGGCATACGCCTCATCCAGCATCTTCTCATAATCCAGAGTCATCAGCCATCCATCCGCAATCTCGAAGGCCAGTTAGATATACGGACTCAGCCTCTTAAATGCTTAACCAGAAAACCGATATTGCCAAAGGGGAAACAAGCCCCGAGCCGAAAGACGCAAGCAGGATTCAGTCTGCCTCGCCTTCATGCAACGCTCGTACACATCGGCCAAGAGGAATACCAACAGCCTTTTACGGCGGTAGAAGTCAAGACTAGTAGCATATCAGAGCCACAAGGAACACTTGGCATGCACGGTGATGCAGCTTGTCAGCGGAGAAGTCCAAGACAATTGGTAGATCCATTGAAGAGACGAGGCAATATCACGAACGCTACTTCAGAGCAATCAACAGCGCCACAAGAAGAGGAATCCTGAAAGCTCTAGAAGACGGTAGCGCAACCATCGAAGACCTTCAGTCACGGACAGGTCTGGATACGAACACCTTAACTTGGCACCTAAGCATTCTGGAGCACGGGTTCTGCGTACAGAAGGATATCAGAGAAGGAAAGCCAGTCTACAAGCTCACGCAAGAGGGTAGAGTCGTCGATCATCTAGAGAAGCAGACTGAAGGTGTTTCCAGTCCGTAAGGAACTTGGCAACCTCCTTTCTGACTTCGAGCTCACCGACTTCCTCGAACGCGATGGGCCAGTCTTGTTCTCACCGTCGTCAGCATGTCCGATTCGAAGACCGCTGCTAAAAGATTTATTAGGTTTCTCCTCATCAGTCAATAAGATGAAACTGTGCATCATCTTTAGTAACCTCCTGAGATGCGTGAGTTGCAATGAAGAAGTTTGAGAACTTCAGCAAATGGTTCGACAACCTCCTTTTCAATGCGGACATCTTGGACAGCCGATACCCCGTCAAAGGCTTCTATGTGTACAAACCGTGGGGGACGAGGGTAACCAGAAAGGTGATAGAGATGCTTGAAGGCCAACTTGAAGCGACCGGTCATGATCCTGCGCTCTTTCCGGTGGCGATCACTGAGGATGCCTTCGCGAGGGAGGCCGAGCATATCAAAGGCTTCACTGCAGAGGTGTTCTGGATCACGCATGCGGGGAAAAGAAGGTTGCAGAAGAAGATGCTTCTAAGACCGACATCCGAGACCGCGATGTACCCCATGTTCGCCTATTGGATCAGGTCTCATGCAGACCTGCCTCTGAGGATATACCAAAGCGTTCCTGTCTATAGATATGAAACGAAGGCAACGCGGCCTCTGCTCAGACTGCGCGAGATCCTTTGGAACGAAGCTCACACAGCACATAAGGATTGGGAAGACGCTGAGAGGCAAGTTAAGGAAGCACTGAGTATATATGAGACTGTTTTCAAGCGTCTAGGCCTCAGCTACCTCATGCTGAAGCGCCCTGACTTCGACAAGTTCGCAGGCGCCGTCTACTCAGTTGCCTTTGACGCTTGGAACCCCGATGGGAGAGTGAACCAGATTGGTACAGTCCATAATCTTGGCGAAAATTTCGCCAAGGCTTTCGAGGTCACCTATGAGGATGTTGACGGAACCCAAAGAAATGCCATGCAGACATGCTATGGGTTTGGCATAGGCCGGACACTGGCCGCCGTGATAGCTCAACACGGAGACGACCAAGGTCTGGTTCTACCTCCCGAGATCGCTCCAATCCAGATAGTAGTTGTGCCGATACCATACAGGGAACTGGGAGGCAAGGTGGAAGCCTACGCGAAAGAGGTTTATGACAAGATCGGTGCCGCCGGGTTCAGAGTGTACTTGGACGATGAGGAAAAGACGCCGGGCGAAAAGTACTATCATTGGGAGATGTTCGGGGTCCCACTGAGGGTAGAGGTCGGCCCCAGAGACTTGAGGGAAAAGTCTGTCACACTTTGTGAAAGGGTCAATCGAGAGAGAAGATCGGTACCTCTAGACGAGGTGGCTTCCACCATACAGCGCCTATTCGTGGACATAATGGGCGACTTGGAGGCAGGAAGCCGCTTAGCCCTTGAAAGCATGACAGCTAATGTGAAAGACATCAGCTCCCTGAAGAAAGCTATCAGACAAAGGAAGATTGCGAGGATCTCTTGGTGCGGCGGTATCAAATGCGCGGAGGAAATCAGAGAGAGGTCAGGAGGGGAAATCAGGGGCCATAGGATCGACGTGGACGAGAAGCCTGAACTGCCCTGCATAGTCTGTGGACGCAAGGCAGAAAGGGTCGCCTACGTTGCGAAAGCCTACTAGCCTAGACAAAACGGCTTTAGCGTCTGTAAAGCTCACTGAGGCTGGCCCATTTTAGCATGCGTCCCGCCGAAAAGAGACGGGAAAGGTGACGAAAGATCTGAACATAATCGTCCTCATAAAGCAGGTTCCCGAGATTGAGAAGGTCAGGTTTGACTATGTAAAGGGACGGCTGGACAGAAGCTCCGCAGCTGCGGTCATAAACCCGTTTGACCTAAACGCTCTGGAGACAGCAGTACGAGTCAAAGAGAAGATCGGAGGGGCCATTACAGTCGTCACTATGGGACCTGAAAAGGCCGAGGAATCCCTCAGAGACGCCATCGCCAGAGGCGCGGATCAGGCTATTCTGCTTACGGACCCGGAGTTCGCTGGGGCAGACACGTTGGCTACTTCCTACACTTTAGCCAGTGCCATAAGGAAATTCGGCGCGTTCGATCTGATCATATGTGGAGAGAAGACGATAGACGGTGACACTGCGCAGGTAGGGCCAGAGGTGGCAGAGCTTCTGGACACTCCTCACGTAGCGTTTGTGGAAGAGATCAGAGACGTGGACAGGCGGCGTGTGATAGTCAGATCGAAGATGGGGAGGAAATACTATCTCATTGAACTGACATTTCCTGGACTCATTACTGTGACAAAGGACGTTAACACACCCCGCCTCCCTTCGTTAAGAGACAAGATGAGATCGAGAAAGGCGGACGTAACAATCTGGGATGCGGAGGACCTTACGGACGTAGCTCATAAAAAGTCCTACGGCCTGGCGGGCTCGCCGACATGGGTCGCCAAGATCTATGCACCTCTCAGTGAAAAGAGAAGAGGCCAAATTCTTAAAGGGACTGCTGAAGACGTTGCCAGAGGAATCGTGCAAGCTCTAAGGATTCATAGAATCTTGAGGTGAGATAGTGCGAGAACAAGGAAGCGTACTTGTATACGCAGAGCAAGAGGAGGGAAAGATACATCAAGTCACCTTTGAACTTCTCGGCAAAGGAAGGGAACTCGCGGACAGTCTGGGTGTAGGGCTAGGCTCGGTTTTTCCAGGCCACGGAATCGAAAAGCAGGCGACTGATCTTATCCATCACGGGGCTGACAAGGTCTTCTTGTATGACGATCCGTCTCTCCGAGATTTCGACGTGATCAGGTATGCGCGGAATATTGTCAAACTGGCAGAAGAAGAGAAGCCAGGCATATTCCTCATAGGCGCAACCCGTATCGGAAGAACCCTGGCGCCGAGGATAGCGGCAGCTCTCAAAACGGGCCTGACCGCAGACTGCGTGGATCTAAGCTTGGATGCAAATGGCGACCTTATCCAGATCAGGCCGGCCTTCAGCGGCAACATCATGGCTCAAATAAAGACTAGGACCAAGCCGCAGATGGCCACAGTGAGGTACAAAGTGATGAAGATGAGCGAGAGGAATCCTGAAAGAAGAGGCATGGTGGTAAGGATGAAGGCCGAGATAGTTGAGAACACAGGTACGAGGATTCTAGAGAAGACCGAAGCGGACGAGGTCAACTTGACCGAGGCTGAGGTCATCATCTCGGCTGGCAGAGGGTTAGGACGGCCCGAGGACTTCAAGCTCCTGGAGGAATTAGCCGAGACTCTGGGTGGAGTCGTCGGTTCTAGTAGACCGCTGGTAGATGCGGGATGGATAGGCAAGGACCACCAAGTGGGGTTCAGCGGCAACGTTGCGAAGCCGAGAGTCTACATCGCCTGCGGCATATCCGGCGCACCCCAACACCTTTTCGGAATGAGAGACTCCGACATCATCATAGCCATAAATAAGGACCCTTCAGCGCCGATTTTTGACGTGTCAGACTATGGGGTAGTGGGGGACCTTTACGAAATTCTGCCCGCGCTAATCCGTGAACTTAAGAGGGAACTTGGAAAGGAGGACGTTTGAGGATGGTGAAAAGGACGAATCTCGCCGCAAGGCTAGGAGGAATCGTAGGGAAAGATTGGGTCATAACTGAACATGAACTGATGGAAAGCTATCTGAGAGATGAAACGCCTGAGCCTATGCGACCCTCGGCGGCAAGCGACCTAGTACTTGTTAAGCCTTCGTCGACCAGAGAAGTCGCCCAAATCCTGAAACTTGCCAACGAAGAGAGGGTTCCCGTCTTCCCTGTTGGCGGACGAACCGGGCTTGTTGGCGGATGCGTGCCAACCGAGTCAGGGATAATTCTTTCATTGGAAAGGATGAGCAAAGTTGAGATAGATCGGGGAAACCTCATGGCTATCGCTGAGGCAGGAGCCACGTTGGGCGATCTGTTCAAAGCCGCAGATGCCACGGGTCTCTTCTTTCCTCCGCACCCGGGGGACGAGGGCGCACAGATCGGCGGGTTAATAGCCACGAACGCCGGAGGAGTGAGAGCCGTGAGGTACGGCGTGATGAGAAACTACGTCAAAGGAGTCGAGGCGGTCCTGCCGACGGGCGAAGTGCTCAATCTTGGTGGACGGCTGATCAAGAACAACACGGGGTACGATTTGATGCAGTTATTGATAGGCAGTGAGGGAACCCTCTGCGTGATAACGAGAGCAGTGATCAAGCTCTACCCCAAAAGCGCAGCCGCAGCTACCCTCGTGGTGCCCTTCAACAGCCGTTCTGACGCGTTGATGGCTGTTCATAGAATCTTGCAGTCGGCAGTTCTTCCCTTGGCTATTGAATACGCGGAGATGAGGGAGCTGAATGAAGCAGCAAAGCACCTTAACGAAGAATGGCCCGTTCAGACAGGCAAGGCTCAGCTCATAGTAATGCTGACCGGAACAACCGAAGACGAGCTCCTCTCAGCCTGCGGAACAGTGGCAAAGATATCCGAAGAGAACAATGCATCCGAAGTCATGCTTGCTGAGACAAAAGAGGAGCAAGAAAGAATCCTACGGATAAGAAGCAACATCTACACGACTCTCAAGCCCGAAATAATCGACATCCTGGATGTAACTGTCCCGCCGAGCAGACTTGGTGACTTGATGAACTTCGTGGATGAGATAGCCGAGAAACACGGAGTTCACTTGCCAGTCTACGGTCACGCTGGAGACGGCAACCTGCACGTTCACATAATGAAAGAGGAGTACAAAGAACCCGACTATGTTGCCGATGTTAAGAGAGATATATACATGGCGGGGGTTCGTTTGGGAGGGGTCATAACAGGCGAGCATGGCATAGGAAAGATAAGAACTGGCGACATCACCCTCGTGCTTGGCGAGAAAGAACTAGGCCTGATGAAAGGCATCAAGAAGCTCTTCGATCCGAACGGCATCCTCAACCCCGGAGTTCTGCCCCTAGCCTAAGACGAACGGGTTCTCGCGTTTCTCTTTCCCAATCGTTGTCTTCTCACCATGCCCTGGATAAACAACGGTTCGCGCCGGCAATCCCATCAACCTGCTGAGCGACCGCATGATGCCCTTGAAAGAAGAGCTTGGCAAGTCTGTTCTGCCGATAGACCCAGCGAATAAGGTGTCACCTGTAAAAACGATGCTATCACTTGTGCAATAAAGCGATATGCTTCCTGCAGTGTGCCCGGGCGTATGCATAACCTCGAGTTCGAAGCTTCCAACCTTTACTAGGCCGCCTTCCGGGAGAAGCCTATCCGGCGGAGGAGAAACTACGGCAAGACCCATCATCTTCGACAGATTCTTCGAGGGGTCAGCAAGCAATGGTGCGTCATCCTCGTGTATCAGGATTCCAGCTCCTGTAGCCTGCTTGAGTGCGCTGTTGCCGCTCATGTGGTCTGCGTGACCATGCGTATCGACAACGTATCTCAGGTGCAGGCCTCTTCCAGTGATTTCTCCAAGAACCTTCTCGGTTTCATCAGTCCTGAACCCAGGGTCGATGACTATGGCTTCTAGGGTCTTCTCGCACGCAACGAGATAGCAGTTGGTACCGAGGAACCCGACTGTTAGGCGTCTGATCAGCACAGATATCTCACTGTTTGCACCGGGCGATAGTGAAAGATGGCAATCAAGTCTTTAAGGCTTTCACCGCTACTGTTCTTCAGGACTCAGATTCCCCGCCACGATGCGCCCAATCAATCCTAAGTTCAAAAGAAGGAAACGGAAGGAGCGTCCGAGCTTGGTCTCGCAGTTCAGGGGAAGTAGATGCAAAGGTTTCCAAGGCTGATTCCTAGAAACATGAAGTGTCACCTTACGGAAAGAGGAGAGGGTAACAGAAAGCTAATCTCAGTTGCCCTTCTAGAGGTTTTCAGACTCGGCTGGGCGTATTGGCTAAGAGTTGCAGGTGGGAACCATGTGTTCTTCTCTGCCATTGTTGGTGGTTCGGAGATTACAGACTGGGGCTGGCTCGTGAATGGACCTGATTTCTTCGCTGAGCTTCGGTCTCTTCATCCTTCTGTACCTCTGGGTCGCCTACAACATCCCAATTTTGGCTATCGGCGTAAGACGTGTGCTTCTCAGCAGACCAGAGACAGAAAGAGCCGAGGTAAAGAAGAGCTTCAACTTACCAACGATGTCCATTGTCGTTCCTGCCAGAGATGAGGAGAGAGTGATAGGAAGACTGTTGGACGCTCTTTTGAGGCTCGATTACCCTCCTGAAAGGAAAGAAATAATCATAGTTGAGGACGACTCAAACGATAAAACCCCGGAAATCTGCATGACCTACGCCCAGCAGCATCCAAGACTCATCAAGTTCTACCACCGGGACGTGTCGAAGGGCAAACCTTCAGCCTTGAATTTCGGCTTCAGGCACGCAGGAGGCGATGTAGTTGCCGTTTTCGATGCTGACAACGTTCCCGAGCCGGATGTGTTGATGAAGGCTGCTAGATACTTTGAAGATCCCAGTGTTGCAGCTGTGCAGGGAGCGACAGCAGCCCTAAACGCCGATGAAAGCATGTTGACCAAACTCATCTCCTACGAGGAAGCGGTTTGGCTCAGGAACTACCTACAAGGAAAAGATGCGCTTAATCTATTCGTTCCCCTTACCGGCAGCTGCCAGTTCATCCGAAAGAATGTCGCCGAAGAAGTCGGGCTTTGGGACGAAAACTGCCTAGCTGAGGACCTGGAAATGTCGGCCAGAATGACTGAGATGGGCTATAGCACAAAGTTCGCTTCAAACCTCGTTTCCTGGCAGGAAGCGCCTTCAAAACTCTCCCGCCTGATTATGCAGCGAGTAAGGTGGTATAGAGGGTACATGGAGGTGGCCATAAAGTACGGTCGCTTCCTGAAGAGGCTTGAGAAGAAAGCTTTTGATGCTGAGATCACTTTGCTGGGGCCCTATGTGTTGACGGTCTTTCTGTTAAGTCATGCCATATCGCTCTACGTGTTCATGTTTCCAAGCCCTGATCCCTTTCTCTCGATAATGTCGAGGATCACTTTGGCATTGACAATCCTTACCCTTCTGACTGTAGGTATCGCTCTGATTCATGCCACGCGACCGATGAGATTCAGGAACATACTCTGGCTCCCATTCATCTATGCATATCTAAGCCTGCAATGTGTCCTCACAGCCTACGCGTTTCTGCAGATTGTGTTCAGACGGCCGAGGAGTTGGGTGAAGACAGAGAAGACCGGCATATCCACAACACTTGTTTCGCAGAAGTTCCGTCATTCGAATCGCCAAACCGTCGCAGCATAAGCCTCGGAAGACTACGACGAGATGCAATGGTCTATAGTCGGTACGGCTGGCTTCATTACCCCGAACATTCTTTAAGGACTCCCCGGAACATCTTTCCGTCTTAATCGATGTGCTTGGCGCAATGAAGCGTCTGAGATATGTGGGAGAAATCTGTGTCTCGTCGCCGTGGAATTGCATCTTCAGTCCTATTCAGACAGTCTTGGAGCCATTGCTATGCAAGTGGTTGTTCTGAGTATGCCCTCTATTGACTGGATCTCATCTATTATCTCGCTCAGCTCCGGTATGCTCGAAAACTCTGCGTAGGCGATAACGTCGAATTGTCCAGTGACTGCATGTGCAATCTTGACGCCCCCAATCTTAAGGGCTCTCTCGGCTACCTTCCACAGTTTTCCTCGCTCAGTATTTATCAGGATGAAAGCGTTCAACTTGCTTCCCTCGTGGTCAATATATCTTTCAGAAAGGAGAAGTAAAAGACTTTTCCTTTGCGAGCCACGTTCGCCGAAAGACAGTGGCCAAGCCAAACGCCATGGTTGGGCTGCCTTCTGGCGAATCAGTAAAACTTAAAAGACTCCAAGTCAAAAAGAATGAGAGCGTATTCCGAGGGGTTCCAATGGAATTTTGCCCTAAATGTGGGACTCGACTGTTGCCCAAAAGGAAGAAGGACACGAAGAATGTCTTCCTGACATGCCCAAAATGTGACTACAGAAAGCCCGCTGAAAAGTTGATCCCGACTTCGAAGGTTTCGCGCGTCAAACCGGAAGACCAGATAATCGTCATTGGGAAGAAAGAGCAGAAGCTCCGAACCCTCCCAACGGTCACGATGGAATGCCCAAAGTGCGGGAACAACCTAGCCTATGCTTGGCAAGTCCAAACCAGAGGGGCGGATGAGTCCTCAACCCAGTTTTTCAGATGCACAAAGTGCAGCTACACATTCAGAGAATACGGCTGAACACCCGGTATATGGTGTAAAGGGGAGATCGTCAAAGCCATTTTCCGAATTGCAGAGGCTGGACGATGAGGGATTCCGTGGCAACGTTCTCCGGCTAAGACTAAGTACAGCTGATACATAAGCGCTTAAATCGTGGTTTCGCCTGAAAGATATAAATGATCAGTAAACAGAGAATTACTGGTACCGAAAAGTGGATTGTGGTGAATCGCTCTTGTTCAAGGTCAAGATATCCGATGCGAAGTTGCTGAGAGATGCCGTGACCGCTGTCTCGACGCTCATCGATGAGGGAACATTCAGGATGGACTCTGAGGGGATCAAGCTGCGAGCCATGGACCCTTCACGTGTCGCGATGGTGGATTTCCAGATGCAGAAAACAGTCTTCGACGAATACGCTGCAGACGAAGGCACCAAAATCTGTCTGAACCTCAGCGAGTTCCTGAAGCTGCTTAAGAGGGCAGGAAAGGATGAAGCTGTTGAGCTACTTCTGGACGAAAAGACCGGGCAGTTCGTGATGACGGTCAGCGGAAGATATGTTCGAACTTTCAGGATGCCGACGTTGGAGGCAAGCGAGGATGAGGTTCCGACTCCCAAGATTGCCTTTAGCGCCAAGGTCACAGTTACGACTGATGGACTCCATCAGTCCCTTGAGGATGTGGCTTTAGCAAGCGACTATGTTCGAATAGAGGCAGACGGCGAAAAGGTTACGATGAACGCTAAGGGCGACATCATGGGTGCCAATATAGAGCTCAAGAAGGGAAGCGATGCCCTGCTATCGTTGGAAGTCAAGGAGCCCTCAAAGTCAGCCTTCCCTCTAAGCTACCTCTCAGAGATTGTGAAGGCTGCAGCTGCAACCTCAGACATTGTCACACTCGAATTCTCGAATGACATGCCCATCCGCTTAGACTTCAAACAGAGATATGACGGAACACTTGTGTACTACTTGGCGCCTAGAATAGAGGTTGAATAACACAGAAACACCAGGATGCCTACCAGTAAAGGAAGCTGAAATTGGTACTAACAAAAAGTGATCAGGCAAAGTACCCCTTCCTGCTGGACGCGGCGGAAGAGGTTAGGCGCCTAGACCTGAGGATCGAGAGTCTAGAGAATCCTGAACTTAGGCCCGTCGTAGACAGAGCTCAAGACCGGATAGAAGAAGCTCTCCGCAGCAACCCTCCAGAGGTAAGCTATCGCCCGCATGAAGAGGGTACAGAGATCCCCTCCTTTCCAGTGGCCGTTATGTTAGCAGCCGCTTCGGCTAGCAGCTACATAAAGAGACGGTACGCCCTTGCCGAGGCCATAAGAGCCTATGGGCTCCTCAGAGCCGAAGACGAAGAGAAGATTATGGAGATCGCAGGAGTATTCAAGTGGAGGACTAGGCCGCTTCGCCAGAAGGTTGGCAACAGATACTACGACTTTGCTCTCTTTTTTGGAGACTTTTTGAGGAACGCGGGATCGTTCCGCGAGAAGGAGTGGAAGCTCGTTAATAAGCCGATGCTGGAAGGAGAAGTCTGTCTGACGCAAGGGGAAGCCAGCCGTCTTCTTCAAGAGGAGATCCGTCGACACATCGAGAGCAGACTTGAGACGGAAATTCGATCCATGCTTTCGGACAGCATACTCGAAAGGGTCGAGAACTTGAAAAGGAAGTATGCAAGCCATATAGGAAGGGCCGGGTTCGAAGGGTTCCCAGAAAGGGTGGTCGATATCGCCTACCCTCCGTGTGTGGGGCATCTCTATGACGCGGCGAAGTCTGGCCTCCATCTCTCCCATGTTGGACGCTTCACGTTAACATCATTCCTTCTCCGCATAGGCATGAAACCCGCTGATGTTGTGAATCTTTTCCGCTCTTCGGCTGACTTCAATGAGAGGATGACCCGCTATCAGGTTGAGCACATAGCTGGCGATAGGGGGTCCAGAACAAAGTACAAGCCGCCGACCTGCGAAACCCTCAAGACCCACGGGCTTTGCCCAGGACCGGACCAGCTGTGCAGAATGATTCGGCATCCCCTAAGCTACTACTCCAGGAAGACACGAATGCTTAAGAGGGAAGTTCCCGCTAGTTAGGTATGACGATGGACACCCAGGCATTTGTTCGAGAAAGGTTTGCTGAGTTCTACGAAGGGAAGGCGGAGCATATTGAAGCGCCGCAGTCGATTGAGCAAAGAGAATTCGGCTTCCTCACCTTCAAAGAGAACATCATGATCAGACACAAAGGGTTCACAACGCTGGGAAACCTTGTGTCTTTCGTGAAACAGGTCGTTCCCGCTCACGCTTACTACTCAACAGCCTACTATGAGATGCCTGAGGAGAAGATGGAAGACAAGGGCTGGCTAGGCGCCGACCTTTACTTCGACATTGACGCTGACCACATCCCGACAAACTGCGGCAAGATACACGACACGTGGACATGCAAGAACAAAGACTGCGGCTTCGAAGGCAGAGGCATCGCGCCTGAGACGTGCCCAATGTGTAGTGGCAAAAGCTTTGAAGAGAGAACATGGCCCTGCGAAGTCTGCCTTGAATCGGCTAAACTCGAGACGATGAAGCTCGTAGACATTCTGACAGAAGAGTTCGGCTTCTCTTTGACAGAGGTGAACCTTTCCTTCAGCGGTCACCGCGGGTACCACGTTCACGTCCAAAATGAAGCAATACGCCAGTTGGACTCAGTCGCCCGGAAGGAGATAGTTGACTACGTTACGGGAGTCGGACTGGAGCCCGCTTTCCACGGCTTGGAAGGAAGCGGCACAAGTAGACCTCGAATAGTGGCTGGTCCGGGATTGAACGACGTAGGTTGGGGCAGCCGCATCGCGAAAGGGACCCGCGAGTTACTTTCAGCTGCCACAGAGGAAGACCTCAAAAGCCTAGGATTGCGCAGAAGAGCAGTAGACGAGATTCTCGGGAACAGAGATCCTATCCTGAGAAGCTGGGTGAAAAGCGGCCCTTGGGGCATGATAAGGGGTCTGGGAGCAGACGAGTGGAGGGCAATAGTCCAGCGGGGTGTAGAGAGCCAGTCGGTTAGGATTGACACGGTTGTGACAACCGACATTCATCGGCTGATTCGTTTGCCCGGCAGCCTCCATGGGAAGACGGGGTTGCTGAAGGTTTCGTTCTCACCGGCTGATGTTGAGGAGTTCGATCCTCTGAAGAGGGCTATAGCTTTCGAAAAGGGAGAAGCTGCAGTATCCGTGGACCAGGCTCCGGAGTTTAGACTAGGGGAAGAGAGATTCGGTCCCTTCAGGAAGCAGAAGGTTGAGTTGCCCTTAGCTGCTGCCCTCTTCCTTCTCTGCAAAGGCGCTGCGGAGGTGGTTGGCTAGGCTTGTACGATGAGCTTTTCGAAGCCTGGAGGAAGGAGAAGGAGACTCGGGAGATTCAGCCCCTTCCAAAAGAGTTCTACGGCAAACTGGCAGAATACGTGAAGAGGATTCGCGAAGAGAAAAGGATGCTGGACGAAAGAACCGTCAAAGGTAAGCTTCTCCTCGAAGAAGAAGAAAACGTCAAAAGCATGACTGAGGAGCTTGCTCGAACCCGGTACGGGAAGATGATGCGCATGGTTGCGGAAGGCGAAATCGTGCCCACCACAGTACTAGCAGAAGAGGAAGAGAACCTTTACAGGGAAGCGGCTTCCCAAGCTGATTCTTTTCAGAGCTTTGTGAAGGACCTCCTGCAGGGTCGGCTGCTGCGGGAAAGGAAGGCGGGGCCTGAGGGGCTTATGATCGTCAGAATCCTTAAAGAGATGCCAGAGATAATCGGGGTTGACATGAAAACCTATGGTCCCTTCAAGCCTGAAGACATAGCAAACCTTCCAAAAGAGAACGCCAAGACACTGATCAAACAGGGCGTGGCAATGGAGGTAGAGACCCGATAGCTTGCCTCATCTGGACTCCTTTGATTTGTCCAGATGACCGCATTTCTTAGCCCAGAAAAAGGATTCTCATTATCAGACAGATTTGGAGACACACGCGCGCAGCTCCCGTTAAGTTGGTTATGACTTGGGTCCGTCTTTTCCATCTTGTTTCCTCAGGCCTGTCTTCAATAATGAATCCAAGCTCTTTGAACTGTCTCCTCACCTTGTAGGCCGCCTCACGTCTGCAACAAGGCTCATAGACAACTCAAGGATTGGCACTTATGGACTGTGTGATAGATCTTAAGAAGGTAGCAAGCGACGTTCTTGATCTACTTGGCGAGTCGAGTATTGTTTCGTGTCTGCTTATGTTCGAGTAGATATATCGCTAAGCCGACTAGGCCCCACGCGATCCCGAACGCCAACGATTCTACATCAAAGAATGCCAGAAGCCCGATTGAAGTAGCAATCCCGATGATTGGGGCTACTGGGTGCAGCGGCGTCTTGAAGGGGCGGTTCATGCGTGGTCTGGTTCGTCTGAGCTTGATAAGGGACAAGTCGACTATGGAGAAACCTATCAGGAATCCGAAGTTGATTGAGTAGACTACAAACTCAAGACTGCCTACCATGGAGAAGAACACAACGAAAACTGACGAGGTGACGATTGCTATGTGCGGAGTCCTGAAGTGTCCATGCACTTCTCCTAAAATCTTTGGAAAATGCCCATCTCGAGCCATCGCTAAGGCAACCCTTGAAGAGGCAATTATTGCCGAATTGAGGGAAGTCAAAGCGGCAACTAAGCCCGCTACGACAATCAATATCACGCCGACATTGCCCATAGTCTTCTCGGCTACCAAGTTCAACGGAGCCACTGACTTAATCAGAATCTCAGGCGGGATTGTGCCGATCGTCACATACACTACAAGACAGTACACGACTATCAAGATAAGCGAGCAAAGGATCATGGCTCTCGGTATTGTTCTTTCCGGCTCCTTTATTTCAGCTTGGGCGGCGGCGATTGCTTCAACTCCCAAGTATGTTTCGAAAATGAAGGCAATAGCTGCGATCATACTTAAGGGACCTTTCGGCATGAGCGGCTCAAACGCATCGGATCTGATTCCGTGAGCGAATCCGGCCCCTACGAATATGAAGATTATCGCCAGAAGCACGGATGTTAAAAGCGTCTGTGAAGTGCCCGCTTCCTTGATCCCTCTAATATTGATGGCTGTGAAGAGAACAGCCAATAAGACTGCTGTCAAGGATTGACCAATCGGTATAAGATAGGATAGTATGGAAGCAGAACCTAGGACCATTAGCGTTGCGTAGAAAATGTTACTGGACCATTCATACCAGCCGGTGAGGAAACTTGGCAGACCCTTGAATGCCTCCCTGACATATGCGTATTCGCCGCCTGCTCTAGGCATTGCGGCTCCGAGTTCACAATAGGAAAGCATTGTAGCGATATTGATGATCCCGCAGAGAATGAAGGACAATATTATTGCAGGTCCCGCTATCTCTGCAGCTGGGCCAAGTATCACAAAGATACCTGCGCAGATGGTGCTTCCTAAGCCCATCATTGTGGCATGCAAAAGCCCAAGCTCTCTTTTCAAGGTCATAAGCGGTTCCCCAGCGGGACTCCATTGTTCACGACTCCCTTATTCGATGCAGTGTCGGGGACCTTTCCAAAGCAAGCCAAGAGCCGCTCTTCGCTATTAAGCCTTTCCCAAAGTGAGTGTGGATATCACCTATCCCCAGAAGCCGCCATAACATCCATGACCCCTTTCTACAGAAGCTTAAGCCTGTATCCTAGTGTCAGATAGGTTTTCCTTTCCAGTATCAGTATTAGAAGACCGCCGCAGCGATGGAAGTAGAGACCCAATAGCTTGCCTCCTTTTACCTCTTCTGATTTGTCCGACACCAAATTTCTTTTGTCCGACAAAGAGACAAGTTTTTTGGATAGTTCGTTTCCGTCTACCGACGACACTATGCATTGACTGTTCCCGGGGTTGCTTGTAAGGGATAACCCTAATCTATAGCTTGATAGTGTCTATTGAGTGATTCAGCCCAAGTGCGACATTCGGGTGCGTAAGATTGAGCTATGAGATGTGGACTGAGAAGTACCGTCCCCACTCTTTGGACGACATCGTGAACCAAGAGGAGATTGTGAACCGTCTCAAGAGCTTCGTGAAAGCCCAGAACGTTCCACACTGCATTTTCGCTGGTCCTCCGGGCACTGGAAAGACGACAGCAGCCCTTTGCTTGGCTCATGACCTTTACGGGGAAGGCTACCGTGAGCATGTTATGGAGTTGAACGCCAGCGACGAGAGGGGCATAAACGTTGTGAGGGAGACTGTGAAGACCTTCGCTCGGACAAGGTCAATCGGCGAGGTCACCTTCAAGATACTTATCCTGGACGAGGCGGACAACATGACCTCCGACGCCCAGCAGGCCCTCAGAAGGACAATGGAACGCTACACGGAAACCGCCAGGTTCATACTGATCGCCAACTACAGCGGCAAGATAATCGAGCCAATCCAGTCAAGATGCGCACCCTTCAGGTTCACCTACCTAGCCAGAGAAGACGTGGTCAACAGAATTCAACACATATCTGACAGAGAGAGCCTCAAGATTTCAGAAGGTGGCGTAGAAGCCATACTCGAGATCAGCGGCGGAGACCTGAGAAGAACGATAAACGTGCTTCAGACAGCGGCTTCTGTCGGCAAGCCCATAGACGCCGAGACCGTATATTCAGTCGTCGGCAGAGCCAACCCCTACGACGTGAGGGAGATGATGATCACCGCCCTGAACGGAGACTTCGCCGAAGCCAGAAACAAGCTCAGAGAGATGATCCTCAAATACGGGCTGGCTGGAAGCGACATTATGGGACAGGTGCACAGCGAAGCTTTCAGGCTTAACGTGCCGGACAAATGGAAGATCAAACTGGCCGACATAATAGGCGAGATCGACTACCGGCTCATCCAAGGTTCAAACGAAGAAATCCAGCTCAGCGCATTGCTAGCCAAACTGGTCGAGGCAGGGGCGGAGATCAAAAGAGGCTACTAGAGTTGCATGTGCCGTGGACCCTGAAGTACAAGCCTAAGACATTATCGGAAGTCGTCGGGAACGAGGACCCCAAAAGAAAGATCTGCCAATGGGTCCAATCTTGGAGCAAAGGCGTCCCGAAGCGGAGAGCCCTATTCCTTTATGGTGCTCCGGGAACGGGGAAAACCGTCTCAATCGAGGCTTTAGCCAACGACTTGGAGATGGAGCTCGTCCAAAGCAACGCCAGCGACTACAGAACAGCCGAAGCCGTCGAAAGGTTTGCCGGCAGAGCATCCCAGTACGGCACCCTTTCAGGCAAGAGGAGGCTGATACTCTTCGACGAGCTGGACGGCATAACCGGCACAGCGGACCGCGGAGGCCTCAGCGTGATAACAGAGATCGTGAAGAAGACAGGCTCGCCCATCGTCCTTACAGCCAACAACGCCTACGACCCGCGGTTCTCAACCCTCAGAAACTACTGCGAACTCATAGAGTTCAAGAAACCTACTAGGACCCAGATTGAGAAGCACTTGAGGAGGATCTGCAGCATTGAGGGCTTGGAAGCCGAAGATGCCGCGTTGAGACTCATAGCTGAAAGAGCCTCTGGAGACGTGAGGTCAGCAGTCAACGACCTCCAAGCGCTGGCTCAAGGCAAGAAACGGTTGACCTACGACGATGTCTCTTGGCTTGCCAGCAGAGACCGCAAGGAAGTCATCTTCAATGTCCTAAGGTCGATCTTCTACGCGAAGGACAGCCTGATGGCTAAGGATGCGGTGGACATGGCTGATGTTGACCCGGACATGCTTCTGGAATGGATTTACGAGAACATTCCCTACCACGTGAAAGACCCAAAGGAACTGGCGGCAGTAATGGAGATGGTTGCCCTCGCCGACATATACCGCGGAAGAATAACGTCAACACAGAACTGGTCTCTCATGCGCTACTTCATAGACTTCATGACAGCCGGAGTTGCAGCCTCGTGGAGCAGGAAATCGCCAGGCTGGGTCCCCTTCAAGTTTCCAACACGCATCAGCCAAATGTCCAGCTCAAGGGCACACCGGCAGATGCTGTCCGCCATCGGCACAAAGATAGGCAGGAGATGCCACGTTTCATCAATCCAGGCTGTGAAGGAGATACTGCCATACGTACGCGTGATCTTTGAGGGCAACCCAGAAATGGGCGCTGGCTTGGCAAAATGGTTCGATCTAGACGAAGAAATGATCAATTACCTAGCGGAGAAATGAGGAAATCAGGCATAGGCGTCAGGGGTTTGAGACCGCAAGTCTGCATAACCATTGCGATAGGAGGCGGAAAAGCTGCGAAACAAGACGAAGACCGAGAAACTCACGTCTGAGGTCAAGGAGGTTGCCCTGAGCTCTAGTGCCAGCTTAGTTGGCATTGTTTCTGCAAGCGTGATCGACTCCTTTCCAGTCGTCAAGGTTGAATGGAAGATCCGAGAATACACCAAAAAGACCACGGATATCATGCCAGACGCCAAATCCATTGTCGTGGTTGGCTACCATGTCTGGGACGACATGCTTGAGCTCGCAATCAGGAAAGGCGACCGCTGGGTTTATCCAGGCTACCTTCCACTTATGGCATGCGAACAAGCAGTAAGAAACTATCTGGAGAAGAACGGCTACAGGGCTGTTGCCAATCCTCCTCTGTCCCATAAACGTCTAGCCCAATTGGCGGGATTCGGAAACTACGGAAAGAACGCTTTGATCATAAGCCCCACTTTCGGTCCGTGGCTACGTTTAGCTACGATTCTGACGAATGCCGAGATGATTCCGGATGAACCTTTTGAACAAAACCTCTGTGGCAACTGCGAGGAATGCGTCAAAGCTTGCCCCGTTGGCGCTTTGGTTCCATACAAGGTCGACGCCTCCAAATGCTTGTTGGGCATCCATCTCCTGGAAAAGGAAAGGTTCGAGCTGAACGAAGAATGGACCAAGTATGAACCCTCTCTCACAAAGAACTCTCACCTAATGTGCACCGCATGCCAGAAAGCATGCAAGTATGGAAGAGAATTGCACTAGGTTCGCTGTTCTTGGTTGCTCATCCCTAACCATCAGCTCGTCGACTGGAATTTATGAAAGGAGCAACGCTGCTCAAGGAAAGAAAGCTGAGCCCTACGGGATGCGAGAAGCCGAACGCATCTAACTGCAAGCACTATCTTTCGCGTGCGTGTTTGACGATGTGACCAGCCTCAGGGATGATAAGTTCATCTAGGGCAAGGGACACGCTTTGCGGCGAACCTGGGAGACAAAAGATGGCTTTCCCCCTTGCCACGCCGGCGATTGCACGCGTCAAGACCGCTGCTGAGCCGATCTTCTCGAAGCTGATCGCCCGGAAGAGTTCGCCGAACCCTGGAATATCCTTCTCGAAAAGCGGTTGAACAGCCTCGATTGTCACATCGGTAGGGCTTATCCCCGTGCCGCCTAAAGTGACTATGGCGTCTGTCTTCCTCGACTTCAAAGCCTTCAGGACGAGGCGCTGTATCTCGGATTTGTCGTCTGAGACCATTCTTCTCAAGGTAACTCGATGGCCGTTCTTCTTCAAAGCTGCAACGGCAAGGTCTCCTGATGGATCATTGAATCGTCCTGTCTCGGCGAACTCCTTGTACCGAGAGGTGCTGCAGGTCAGCACTGCAAAGTTTAGGCTCCTAGGCGCCTCTGCCTTGTGTTTAGCAGCTGTCTCGCTCATAGCTCCTGTTCCTTCAGCTTGCGTACGACGCGTATGCTCTGAATGGCTGTGTGCGGGTATTGCCCATCAGCGTCTTTTTCATGCTTTTTGGTCATGTCCCAAACCGTAAGCAGAGCGACAGCAGTGGCAACCAATGCCTCCATCTCGACGCCTGTCTGAGCCTTCGTCTTGACCGTTGACTCTGCCTCGACAGTAGAGTCGTCGACAACTCTTACGTCAACATCCACATCCGTTAAGGGAATAGGGTGGCACAGTGGGATGAGCGTACTGGTCTTCTTCGCTGCAAGTACACCGGCGATTCTGGCAGCGTAGAGAGGGTCACCCTTCTCTATCCTTCCCTCCTTGATCAGCCTCACAGTCTCCCTTGTAAGCCTTATGCTGCCGTTCGCTGTTGCCTCCCTGTAGACTTCGGGCTTATCTGTTATGTCAATCATCGACATTGCTTCTGGACACCAAGATAGGAGTTCGAGAAACCGCTCTACCGCTAATCCTCCGACACCAACGAAGGCTCCGAACTAGCTTCCTCTCTAGCGGACATCTCAGCCTCCGCACGTTTCGCACTAGGCTCTTCCATGCGTGAAGGTCGGTATCTGGATATCTCCTCTGAAACGCTGTCCAGACTCTTCCTCAGTTCTTCAAGAGCCCGCTCAAGGCTGGCGACGGAGAGCTTGAGGTTCTCGATGTTCTTTCTCAAACCTGCAAATCGGGCGTAGGTTGCTTCTGGCACAGGTATAGCTGATAAATACTCCTTCGAGTCGTAGACTTCCTTCAATCTGAGAACTGCCGAAATGCTTTCAGACGGCTTCTCGTGAATTTCTTTTGCCAACTCAAGAAGATTGGAGCCCTCCACAACCGCCTTTCTCAGCTCTTCGATCGCTAGCTTGGAGCTAGCCAGAGGGTCGTCCGACCTTCGGAAAAGCGTCTCCCTAAAGCTGTTTAGAGGCTGCAGCAATGCCTGCGTGCGCCTTCTTATGGTTGGAGCCTTTTCAGGCTTGAGTGTAAGCATCAACTCCCTAAGATGCCCAGCCAAGCTTTGGAGACCTGTCACGTCAGCCTCAGATCTCTTCCAAAGTTCGACCGGCGGCAGCTTCTCGAAAACCAGTCCGGTTGTCATACTGGCTGTGATCTTCTGCAGTAACTCCTCGAACTGGCTTATGTTTGAAGCAAAATCCTCGAAGACCATTGGTTACACCGACACGTACAATCTAGCTATTCTTAGAATGACGCAGATAGACTAATTAAGCTTGCCGTCCAGGTTCCGTTCTATCTCCTGGCTTCTGACAGGTTCAGTCTTTGGGCGGTATTCAGTAGCCTACTGTTTCTCCTCTTCTTTCTCTTCTTCCTCGACCGGTTTGGTTGAAATTTCTCTGATCAGAGGCTGCCCTCCCTCTATCTCGATCTGGGCGCCGGGGTATTGCTGCTGAAGTTGCCTCCTGAGCGCGTTCACGTCCGTATCTCTTCCAACCTTTGCGTAGATCCTTGTGCCCTGAGGCGTCTGTGAAACGCTTACTGAATAGCCGCTTTTCTTTCCTTCCCCTTTCTCGAATTCATCGAACACCTTGTCGGAATCTTGGAAAGGAGAGCCACCGAAGAGTTCGTCTATCAATCTTCTCCTCTTTTTACGCGACATTGTACCTCACCTCGAGGAGCATCCACATTGTCGACTTCAACTATCTCTCAGCTCAATTTTAAACATAACGGTTGGTGGCTGCATTGAACGTTGAGCCAGACCTCTTGTTCTGTCAGGAAGGAAGGACAATGTTTGCGAAAAGTATATAAATTTGGCGCATTTTCTACAGATGAAAATAGAGAGGAAGCCTTATGTCTGCAACACAAGGAGTACCCGTTTTGATCTTGAAGGAGGGCGCTTCGAGGTCTAGAGGCAAAGAAGCCCAGCACGCCAACATCATGGCTGCCCGGATTGTCGCCGAGGCTGTCAGAAGCGCTTTAGGACCAAAGGGCATGGACAAAATGCTAGTGGACAGCTTGGGCGATGTCACCATAACCAGCGACGGAAGAACGATTCTAGACGAGATCGACGTCGAGCATCCAGCAGCAAAGATGATGGTTGAGGTCGCCAAGACCCAAGACGACGAAGTCGGCGACGGAACAACAACCGCCGTCATCGTAGCCGGAGAACTCCTCAGCAAAGCAGAAGACCTGCTGAACAAGAACGTTCATCCCACAGTGGTTATAGACGGCTACAAGAAAGCCTCTGACAAAGCCCTGGAAACCTTGGAGAAGATCGCTATCCCTGCCAGTCCCACGGATAAAGATGTACTGAAGAAGGTTGCCATGACCTCAATGGCCAGCAAGCTCGTGGCTGAATACCGAGAACAGCTCGCCGAGATAGCCGTTGAAGCCATCCTGCATGTAGCCCAGAAAGTAGGAAGCGAATACAGAGCAGACCTAGACGACATAATGGTTGAGAAAAAGCCCGGAGAATCCATAACCGACACAAGACTCATAAAGGGCATAGTTCTGGACAAGGAGGTCGTCCACCCAGGTATGCCAAAGCGCATCGAGAAAGCGAAAATCGCGCTCCTGGACGCTGCCCTGGAAGTCGAGAAGACCGAGTTTGACGCAAAGATCAACATTGAGACACCGGAACAGATGGAGGCCTTCCTGCACGAGGAGGAAAATATGCTACGGGAGATGGTGGACAAGATAGTAGCGACAGGTGCCAATGTGCTGATCTGCCAGAAAGGCATAGACGACATGGTTCAACACTTCTTGGCAAGGAAGGAAATCCTAGTGGCAAGGCGCGCCAAGAAATCTGACATGGAGAAACTAGCCAAAGCCACAGGCGGAAAGGTCGTCACGAACATAGAAGACATCAAGAAGACAGACTTAGGGCACGCAGATTTGGTGGAGGAAAGGAAGATCGGCGACGACAAAATGACCTTCATAGAAGGCTGCAAGAACCCCCGCGCAGTAGCCATACTGATCCGAGGAGGAACAGAACGGATCGTCGACGAAGCCGAAAGATCCATCCACGATGCCCTGTGCGTAGTCCGAGATGTTGTTCAAGAGCCGAAGGTGTTGATCGGAGGTGGGGCTCCCGAGGTGGAAGTAGCCAAGGCTCTCAGGGAATACGCGGAGACTCTTCCAGGAAGGGAACAGCTAGCCATCCAGAGCTTTGCTGAAGCCATGGAGATCGTGCCCATAACACTTGGCGAGAACGGGGGGCTTGATCCCATAGACATAATCTCTGATCTCAGAGCTCGGCATGAGAAAGGTGAAACATGGGCCGGCGTCGACGTCTTTGAGGGCAAGGTCAAACCCATGCAGAAACTAAATGTCTACGAACCGCTAGCCGTCAAGAAGCAGATAATCAAATCAGCCACTGAAGCGGCTTCGATGCTCCTGAAGATTGACGATGTCATCGCCGCAGGAAAGATGAAGGCTCCACCCACTCCTCCAGGCGGCCCAAGCGGTCCAGGCGGAATGCCACCTGGCGGCTACGGCGGAGGAGAAGAGTTCGAGTAAGCCTCTATACCTCGATCCCTCATTTTTTGTGCTCCCGATATTTTTCTGTTCTCTCACATTGAACCCTGATCAGGCCGATTCCGAATTTCAGCCCTGATCTTCAGCACCTAGCTTATTAGCACGAAGGCTGCTAAACCTCTTCAATAGCAGTTTGAGAAGTCCTACCAATGATACCTGGCTCTGGTACACCGAGGCAAAGCGAAAATTAGAAGTGAGACTTTGGAATCGGACAAGCGCAAGGCAACATCGCTAAGGTTTCTCTTCGTCGCCACATTCATAAGCCAGATGCTGACAGGGGTCGTTGGCATAGCCGTTCCCATCTATGCTAACCGTCTAGGCGCCTCACCCCTTCTAGTTGGCCTCATAGGATCAGCTGGGGGTCTGATCTACTCGTTTATGCCGCTGGTTTCAGGGATACTCTGCGACAGGTTGAACAGGAAAGCCTTTGTGTCAGCCTCTTTGATCTCCTACGGAATCTCATGTCTGCTCTACAGCCTCATTGAAGAACCGGCTACGCTTGCGCTCGCCAAAGTCCTCGAATACCTGTCTATCGCAGCCTTTTGGCCTGCCATGGAAGCATTGATAGCCGACTCTGGCAAAGGAGGACTTGAGGAGACGTTGAAGAGGTTTAATGTTTCATGGGGTTCTGCCATGGTCATCGGCCCCATTGTGGGAGGTTCGCTGATCAGCGGATGGTCGATCAAAGCTCCGTTCCTCTTTTCTGCGGCACTGTTGCTCTCCTTCGGATTGCTTAGCTTCCTAATGATTGCCGAACCGCCCAGAGGGACAGAGAAAAAAAGGCTGCCCGTCACCGATTTGGAAGCTAACTCGCCTGTTCAAGGGTCAACCGTGACTTCGCTTGCATCCATTCTCCTCTTCTCCTCGATAGGTGGGATAGTCCTCGCTCTTTTTCCATCCTACGCAACTGATCTCGGAATCTTACCCTTCGAGATAGGGGTAATAACCTTCATGTCGGGCGCTGCCAGAACCTTCACGTTCTATCAAGCCAACAGGATCGAGGCCAGGCTCGGAAAGTTGGGCATGCTTCTTTTAGGTTCACTGACCCTTGCCGTTGCGTCCGTATTGGCTTTCAGCAGCACCAGCATCCTAGTGTTCATGTTATGTTTCCTGATCTTCGGCTTTGGGTCCGGGGTATCCTATGCTGCCTCAATATCCTTCATACTCAGGAGATGGGGATCGTCTAGGGGATATGCAGCTGGAGTCTTCGAGAGCCTTATCGGGATCGGATACTTCACAGGGCCGCTGATCGGGGGAATCGTTTCAGAATATGCGCCCAATGCCCCCTACATGTACGGTTTTGCTCTGAGCCTAGCCGTCTTCTTCGTCCAATTGTTGCTCAGAGAGAAAAGTCGCAATCCTCGATTGCGAAGCTTGTAGCTAGAGTTATATCTTCCTTCTCGGTTCACATTAACCCAAGCCACCAAAAAAAGGTTCAGCAAAACTCGTGTGGAGGAGTAAACTTGCTGGTCGAAGTCCGTTGGCATGGTAGAGGAGGACAGGGCATAGTTACCGTGAGCCGTCTGCTTGGGTATGCAGCATTGCTTGACGGCAAATATGTCCAAGCCTTTCCAGAGTTCGGACCGGAACGGAGAGGTGCGCCGGTTACGGGCTACACACGGATTTCCGACGAGCCCATAAGCATCCACAGTCACATCTACAACCCAAACATAGTAGTCATAGTGGACCCAACCCTGCTCGGTGCGATAGACGTAACCGCAGGCCTCGTGAAAGATGGGACCATAGTGGCGAACACCGAAAGAAGCTCGGAAGAGCTAAGGGAATCGCTCAAAACAGACAAGACCAAGGTATACACGGTCAACGCTGTGAGGATTGCGCTTGATGTGTTGGGCAGACCGATCTATAACACAGCGATGTTAGGAGCGCTTCTCAAAGCTGCTCCCCTCGTGAAGCTGGAGTCTCTGAACAAGGTTGTACTGGAGCGCTTCCCAGGCGCCGTCGGGGAGAAGAATGTGGCTGTGATAAAAAGGGCCTATGAGGAGGCACGGGGCATTGAGTAAAGAAGCCAAACCGGGATGGAAGTCCATACCTATAGCTGGGATTCTTCTTGAACCAGGTTCGGCGATGAAGTACAAGACTGGGGACTGGAGAGCCTTCAAGCCAATTGTTGACCAGAAGAAATGCACAAACTGTCTTTTATGCTGGATATACTGTCCTGACGCGGCCATAATCAGGCTGGAGAAGTTCGTAGACGTCGACTATGACTACTGCAAAGGCTGCGGTGTATGCGCGAACGAATGCCCCGTCGAGGCGATAACGATGGTGGAGGAGAAAAGGTAGAATGAGCAGAGTGATGGGTCTAACCGGAGACGAAGCCATAGCCTACGCAGCTAAACAGAGTAATGTAGATGTTGTCGCAGCATACCCGATAACGCCGCAGACCATAATCGTGGAAGCCTTCAGCGAATACGTCCACAACGGCGAAGTAGACACCGAGTTTGTGTGCGTTGAGTCTGAACATTCCGCCATGTCAGCCTGCATCGGCTCAAGCCTAACTGGCGCCAGGGTCTTCACAGCCTCGTCAAGCCAAGGGTTGGCTCTGATGCACGAGATGCTTTACATCGCTTCTGGTCTCAGATGTCCAATTGTCATGGGGGTCGTGAACAGGGCTCTTTCCGCCCCAATCAACATTCATGGCGACCACTCAGACATGATGGGTTCCCGGGATTGCGGCTGGATTCAGATATATGGCGAGAACGCCCAAGAGGCTTATGACTGGACTCTGCAAGCCTTCAGAATTGCTGAGGACTCGGATGTCCTGCTTCCAGTAACCGTGAATATAGACGGGTTCATTCTTTCCCATTCGCTTGAAGGGGTCGAAGTCTTGGAGGACGGAGACACTGCAGGGTTTCTGTCAACTAGGAAGCCCGTGTTGACAATAGACCCAGGCAAGCCGATTACTGTTGGGGCTCTGTGCCTGACAGACTACTACTTCGAGACGAAGCGTCAGCAAGCCGAAGCATTGAAGGAGACTCCAAGGGTGATGAACCGGGTGAGCAGGGAATACGAGTCGCTGACAGGAAGACGATACGGCTTCGTGGAGACCTACGGATTGGAAGACGCCCAGGCTGCCATACTCTGCTTGGGGAGCACGGCTGGAACAGCCAAAGCCGTAGCCAAGAACCTACGAAGCCACGGGAAGAAGGTGGGAGTCATAAAACCTTGGCTTTACAGGCCCTTCCCGGCGGAAGACATCGTGAAGGTCGTGGAAAACCTTGAAGCCTTGGCGGTTCTGGACCGGGCTTGCAGCTTTGGCGCCGTCTACAGCGCCTTAGGCAGCGATGTTGCTTCTGCCCTCTACCTGAATGGGAAGAGGCTGAATGTCTTCAACGTCGTGTATGGGCTTGGAGGAAGGGACATCGCACCGTTCGACATCGAAGCCATCTTCAAAGAGGCGCTTGAAGTCGCCGCGACAGGGCTTGTTAGGGAGCCTCTAGAGTTCGTGGGGGTGAGGGAGTAATGGTCACTCTGAAAGAACTCACGACTGAAGAGCTATTTACGTCTGGGCATAGGCTTTGCGCCGGATGCGGAGCTGGCACAGTTGCAAGGATGACCCTTAAGGCTCTAAGGGGACCGACCGTCGCCGTGAACGCAACGGGATGTCTGGAAGTCTCGTCGACAATCTATCCGTTCACCTCGTGGAAGATTCCTTGGGTTCACGTTGCTTTCGAGAATGCGGCTGCCGTTGCCTCTGGCATTGAATCCGCCTACAAGGCTCTAGCCAAAAGGAACGCTTGGGACAAGCACGTAGATGTCATAGCCTTTGCAGGTGATGGTGGAACCTTCGACATTGGAATCCAAGCGCTCTCCGGAGCCCTAGAAAGAGGACACGATTTTCTCTACATCTGCTATGACAACGAGGCGTACATGAACACGGGAATCCAGAGATCAGGCGCAACACCCCACGGAGCCGCGACCACCACAAGCCCTGCTGGAACAAAGATTCCTGGAAAACCTGAGTTCAAGAAGGACTTCATTGGAATCTGCGCCGCCCATGGCATAGAGTTCGCTGCGACAGCTTCGCCTGCCTACTGGAACGACTACATCACAAAGGTGCGCAGAGGCCTAGAGGTTGAGGGACCAGCTGTCATCCATGTCTATTCGCCCTGTCCCCTCGGCATGAGACACGACTCAGAGAAGAGCATAGAATTGGCGAGGCTGGCTGTGCAGACACGTTACTGGCCAGTGTACGAGGTTGAGAAAGGCAAGTACAAGCTCAACATAAAGGTGCCGAAGCCGAAGCCGGTCGTCGATTACCTCAAGCCTCAAGGAAGGTTTAGGCATCTGTTCACTCCACAGTTCCAGCGTGAACTCGACGTCATTCAGCACTGGGTGGACGAGAACTGGAAGAGGATAGCAGCCCTCTGCGGGGAAGCCTAGCCACCAAGATAAGAATAGATGCTTTCTCACGCAAGAAAAAGCCTAAAGCGACCTTCCGCATTTCCTTCTACTTCTGGCTATGACCCTCAGGTCTACCACGGATTCTAGGTAGAAGATACGAGACCGCAAAGGCGAAGAGGATTATTGCGACCATGAAAGACACGATAACCCTAAGGATAAGGTTTCCAGTCACTAGATAACCATAGGATATGATGCCGAACGTTAAGAGCGCCAAGGCTAGCTCCAATGCCCTTTTGACTCTCAGCTCACTCTTTACGTAGGCAGCGAGGTACGCTGACATTGTTCCGAACTTCATGGCTGCGCCGATGACCATCGAAACAACATCCCCTGACACAAACCCACTCAGAAACGCCATAAACCCTAATACCGCCCAGGCCAGCAGGAACCAACCGCTGTACTGCCTTCTCGCATCCAAACAGCTTCTCCCTTCCCCATGAGCCCTATACTTTGAACCTCAACTGCTAGAATGCTATAGGAGCCCCCGTTCAAGATACCAGCAGCCCATCTAATAAAAATTGCGTGTCACTCACCAGAACAATTTTAAGGCGAATTGTGAGCTAGCTCCTTACTGAGCATTCATTGCCGGGTATGGTGAAAGCTGTGCGGCTTTTTCACTATGCAGACGATGAGGAGATAAAGCAGGGTAAGACAACCGATATCTACTTCGTAAGAACCAAGGAAGTTCTCGAGGCGAAAAGCAAGGATAGGATACACGTAGTAGCCGAAGTCACGGTCAGCGATCTGCCCGAAGGCTGGCCCTGGGGGATTCTCTGCGGGATCGAGGAGGTCGCACGTCTGTTTGAAGGATACCCCGTCGATGTCTACGCGATGCCCGAAGGAAGCGTCTTCCACACCCACGACCACAGAGGCTTCAAAGAGCCTGTGCTGTTTGTCGAAGGCCCTTACGGCGAATTCTGCGTCCTAGAAACGCCGATGCTCGGCTTGATCTGTCAGTCAACAGGTGTGGCAACACGGTCAGCTCGAATAAGGCAGGCTGCAGGAGAAAGAATGGTTATAGCCTTCGGCATACGCAGAATGCATCCCGCTATAGCACCCATGCTTGACAGAGCCTCCTACATTGGAGGTTTGGACGGGGTCTCAAGCCTTGTAGGGGCACAGACCATAGGGATTGAACCAAGCGGCACAATGCCCCACGCTCTCATCATAGCGATAGGCGACCAGGTTGAGGCGTGGAAAGCCTTTGACGAAGTGATCTCGCCCGATGTTCCCCGCGTGTGCCTTGTAGATACCTATCTCGACGAGAAGGTTGAGGCTGTCATGGCAGCCGAGGCATTGAAAGACCGTCTTGCAGGGGTACGTCTCGACACACCTAAGTCCAGAAAGGGAGACTTCGCGGAGATTGTTCGCGAGGTTAAGTGGGAGCTTGACGTGAGAGGCCATAAGCATGTGAAGATTTTTGTCTCAGGAGGACTTAACGAGGAAACAGTGAAGACCCTTGGGGAGGCGGGAGCAGAAGCCTTCGGCGTCGGCACATCAATCAGCAACGCCCCCACAGTAGACTTTGCCCTTGACATCGTGGAAGTTGAAGGCAGATTTGCGGCGAAAAGAGGGAAACTCAGTGGGAAGAAACAGGTTTGGAGGTGCCCAGCTTGCCTCGTCGACGTCGTCCTACCTTTCCTAGCACCAGAGCCGGAATGCCCCAGATGCAGAAGGAAAATGGTGAGCATGCTCAAACCCCTCGTCAAGAACGGCGAAATAACATCTGATCTGCCAAAAGCCTCGGAAATCCGTGAATATGTGCTTGAGCAGATTGGGAAAATGCCGCCGTCAACATAAGGGATTCACGTCCCTAAAATCTTAAATATGTCTCGGCTCAATTTAGTGGTGAGGCGAAATAGGAGCAAAGAGCACCGTAATGGTTGAAATTTGTCCGATATGCGGGCTTCCAAAGGACATTTGCGTCTGCGGGGAGATTGGGAAAGAGCAACAGAAGATTGTGGTTCGCCGGGAGACACGGAAATTCCGTAGAGCTATGACAGTGATTGAGGGCATTAGTGACAAGGATGTAGACCTGAGTAGACTCGCCCAGAAGATGAAGGCTTTCTGCGCCTGCGGCGGAACGGCAAAGAACGGCCAAATCCTGCTCCAAGGCGATCAGAGAGAGAAGGCACATGTCTTCCTTATGCAGATGGGATACCCACAAGAGAACATTGAGGTCCAATAAGGGTCCGGGAAAGCGTTTGTGAAGGAGGTTTGGACGCCTGCGTTTCCTGCTCAGCAGAATTAGGCGGCGCTCTGCGGCTTCCAAATCATTGAAAGTCTGCCCTCGATGCGGAAGCGCCAACCTCAAGCTTTCAAGCAAGCTGGACGTGTGGTTGACTCCGGGGCGGTATGTTTGCGTCGACTGTGGCTACGTAGGACCTGTTGTTCTGGAGCTTGAGAAGACCGAGGGCGACGAAGAGGAAGACAGGGGCAGCTAATCAGGCACCTCTAACTTCAAGTGCCTCTTGAGGTTCTTAAAGCGGTTCCTAACAGTGACCTCGGTTACACCTGCAGCGTCAGCAATCTCCTTCTGAGTCTTCTTCTCGCCTGCTTGCTTGCATGCGATGTACAACGCAGCTGCAGCCAGTCCCATCGGGTCCTTTCCCGCCGAAACATGCCTAGCCTTCGCCTTGTTCAGGATCTGAACCGCAAGCGTCTGAACTGGGCCTGGAACATCTGATCTTTGCGCGATCTTTGTTATGTAGATGAGGGGGTCAGCAATCGGCATGTGGATGCTAAGCTTGCGCAGAAGCAGCCTATAGCATCGGGCGACATCCTTCTTCTTCACGAGGCTTGCCCGGGCGATCTCCCTTAGATTCCTAGGCGTACCCGTGATCCTGCAGGCAGCGTAGAGGGAAGCGGCGGCGATGGCGGCGATTGATCTGCCCCTGACCAAGCCTTCATCCAAGGCTTTCCGGTAAATCAGTGCTGCTTTCTCTTTCACCGGAGCCGGTGCCGAGATTTTGTCAGAGAGGCGGTCAAGCTCGGTCATGGCCTGTGCGAGGTTCCTATCCACTGATGAATGTACCCGAGACCTTATCTGCCATTTCCTCAACCGCCACATCTGCAGCCTTGTGGAAAGGGGAAGCTTACGTCCAAACGCGTCTCGGTCAATCCTGTCGATAGAGGTTGACAAGCCTTTGTCGTGAACCGAGTAAGAGGTCGGGATGCCAACGCGGCTTCGAGACTCCTTCTCTTCCTGGGTGAAGGCTCTCCACTCGGGTCCCTCATCCATCATTACGTCTTGGACGACCAGACCGCAGTTCCCGCAGATAGTCTCTCCAGTATCGTAATCGTGAACGAGGTTTGTGCTCTCGCATTCGGGACACTTGTTAAGCATCATCTGACCGGAACGTGTCCCTCTCTTCGGCTTTTCCATCCGTGTCTCATCTCTAATATATGGAGTGAGCGTCAATGACGGGAGAACTGCAAAAAGTGATTCTTCATGCGAGGGATCGGAATCAGATCTCTAGGTTCTCAACCCGCGAACCTATCTTTGAATTTGTCTTAATATATAAATCTTTCGGTCGCCCCTCGCTCCTTGCCTTTCCCCAGTGGCTCCGCTGGTTGACCGCAAACAACCTGATGCAAGGTCTGTGATCGCGCCGTGGTACAAGCAAGGCGGTGAGGCACCTGACAGAAGCCGTGGGATACTTATATTAGGGTATGGGGAAAATAGATGGGGCGGGCGAGAAGTCTTGGAGACTCGGCCTGAGAACATTCGTAAGATATTGGAGGGCCTCGTAGCCGATCTGAGATCACGGGATTCAGTTTCTGGGATTGGCTTGTTTGGAAGCCGAAGCCGGGGAGACGCTGTTGCGAGCAGCGATGTCGATCTTCTTGTCGTGGAAAGGAGAGACTATGACTATGAGCATGTTGAGCGAGCTGAGATTGAAGGTTTTTTCCTCGACCTAGACTACATTCCTGAGAAGTGGATTCACAGGATGACCCCTCCGGAGATCGATCAGAAGCTTCACGAGCTTCAAGTTCTGTACGAACGCGACGGAACCCTGACGAAGGCGAAGGAGTTGATGCTGAAGACTTACTCCACGCCTGAACGCGTTGAAATAAGAACAACAAGCCACCTTGTGGAGGCGGACACCTACCTTAGCAGAGGGATATCCGCCCTCAACAAGGAAGACTTCCAAAGTGCCAAAGTCAACGCAGCAATCGCGCTTGAGGCCGTCATGAAGGTTCTCATGGAAGTCACTAGGTTGCCAATCTCGAACAGCCGCTTCACCAGAACCCTCGAATCCTCAACCAAGAAGCTGGGAGCACCGAAGCTCTACAGCGACTATGTTGAGGTCGCCGGGCTCTCCAAACTTGACCGGCAGAGAACCGAAAGCATGCTGGAATCTTTTTTGGCCATGTGGAAGGAGGCTCTAGGCTTTATCGAGGCCAACTCTCCAGCAGTCAGGACCCTACATGTCAAGGTTATGAACGACCTAAACTACTATGGCAGGGAGAGCTTCCTTAAAGGCATGGTGGCTCGCTCCAGCTCGCTGATAAGGGACGGACTGCTCGTTGAGACCGCTCACTACCTGTCCCGCACATCTATTTGCATGCTTGAGAGCTATGCGTGGCTCCTGACGAAGCTAGATGGGACAAGGTTCGACTACACAACTCTATTCCAACACCTCAAAGACTCTAGAAGGTCGCCGCCAGAGGTCCGCCAGAGAGCTGTGGAGGCGCTGGGGATTGAGAAGGTGTCGGAAAGAGAAGCAGAGGAATCCCTGCGGAAGACTAAAGAGATTGTGCTTGGAATCCGCCAGAAAATGAAGGAACTCATCTACAGCCGCTTCTCCTAGCTAGCTCGGTTCGAACCGCTTATGTTATTAGGGGGCTTGTTCTAACAGAATTCGTAAGAAGTGACTCTAGTGGGTATGGGATCAGAAGAAAACCTGAAAGTTGAAGCCTTGAAACCCGACCTTCAAGACCTGAACCTGACTGTAAAGATATTGAACATAGGTCCATCTCGAGGTGTTCTGTCGAAAAGAGACCAAAGGCAACGCCTAATCGCTGAGGCTCTCGTGGGAGACGAAACCGGCTCCATTGTGTTGACGCTTTGGGAAGATCAAATTAGGAGGTTCGCGGCGAACGACGTTGTCGAGATAAGACAGGGATACACAAACCTCTTCAAGGGCTCGCTGAGGCTGAACGTTGGAAGAAACGGACGAATAGAAAAGGTGGATAGAAAGCTAGAGAAAATCAACACTCGGAACAACCTTTCAGAAAAGACGCATATTCAGATCCCATGGTACCTCTCGGAAAGCAGGCCCTTCAGCAAAAGGAGAAAGAAAAGGCGCTAGAAAGCCACGCAGAAAAGGAGAAATACCAGGCAAGAGACATTACTTTTGCCACGTTCTCAGACCGGAAAAGCCCGGTGGTGTAGCGGTCAAGCATCGGGGCCTCTGGAGCCTCTGACGAGA
>CAYRBK010000017.1:0-31871 GCA_964422605.1 uncultured Candidatus Bathyarchaeia archaeon
TCGATTGAAATCAAGGCTTCACCTGAGAAAGTCTGGGAAATGCTTGCTTTCGACAGGCAACCAGAATGGATGGAAGGATGGAAGAGCGGGAAATACACTTCAGAGGTGCACAATCCCAAAGACAAGTATAGAGTGGGTGCATCTGCTCACATAATTGGTCCTGAGGAATTTGATGCTGAGATTACAGAGAGTCTCGAAAACGAGAAGATTGTATATCATGGGAAAGTGCCAAAGATGTCCTTTATTAGTACATTTATCTTGGAATCCGTACATGAGGGAACTAAATTCACACATGTGATAGACGCTGAATTGCCTTGGGGGGTTTTCGGCAAGTTCCTCGGTAGAGTGATGAGGGGAATGGGTGAAAAGGATGCAGAGAAATCGTTAGAGAAGTTGAAAAGCATTCTGGAGAAATAGATGCTCCCTAGAACATTAACTCGCCGAATGTCAATGACCTGAATATCGACTACCTTGGGCTAAACCGTTATGGGCCTGTTCCATGAGAGCTCAAGTTAAGGAAGACTAGTCAGGTTGGCGGGCGCCTTTTCTGAGTTTCCTCATAAGCCTATCGTAGGCATCTCTGTCTAAGGGGAAGGAAACTGCTCCTCCATCAAAGGACGAGAGGACTATTGCATTAGCTATCTCCAGCGAAGCTCTGCCGTCTTCGCCGTTGACAAGAGGATCTCTGTCCTCAAGTATCGCTTGGACGAAGTCCTTGATGACTGCACCGTGTCCTGCTTCGACCTCTTTCTCTGGCTTCAGCTCCGTCCACTCAGTCTCCGGCTGCACGCCCCATACCTTCTTTTCAGCGACGTATTCTTTGATAGGTTTGCCTAGCCGGGCGCAGCTGGTTCTGCCACCTTCCTTCACAATCTTACCCCGCTCCCCGCATATCTCGAATCTCACTGTCTCAACGGCGTCAACGGTGCTTGCCTGGAGAACCCCGTGCGCACCGTTCTCGAACAGGATGGCGGCGCTTGCGATGTCTTCCACTTCCACGCTATGGTACAGTGTGCTCACGTGACCTTGAAGCCTTGCTGGTTTGCCTACGAACCATTGCAGAAGATCAAGATCATGAACCGCCTGGTTTATCAGCACCCCACCTCCCTCAGTAGCCCACCTTCCTCTCCAAGCGTCACTGTTGTAGTAGCTTTGGGTTCTGAAGTAGCAGGCTTCCATGCAGACCCGGTATATGCGCCCAAGTTCGCCGGTTTCGATCATAGTCTTGATCTGCCGGTTGACCGGGTCAGTCCTGTACTGGAAGACTACGCCGATCTTCAAGCCTTTGCTTCCAGCTCTCTCGATCATGTCATCGGCTTCTCTCACGGTTACGGCCATCGGTTTCTCAACCAGAACATGCTTGCCACTTTCAAGGGCTCTCATGACCATTGGGTAGTGCAGAAAATGTGGCGTGCAGATGGTGACTGCATCAAGCTCCTTCAGTTCCAGCATCTTCTCGTAGTCTCTGTACCACTCTACGCCGCAGCTGGAAGCGGTTGATCTGCCCTCCTGCTCGTTTATGTCGGCGACGGCCACTAGTTCAGCCCCTTCAGCGGACAAGATGCTGTTTACGTGATTCTTTCCTATGCCCTTCACTCCTATGACGCCGAACCCTACTTTTCTCACGGTCTCCACCAAAACGCGATGACTGAATCTATTCCCTTCTCTGTCTATCCGCATGAGCCCCCTTTAAAGCAAGAGAAAGAAGGATGTTAAGGTGTTCTAGGCTGCCTAGGCGATCTTGACGGGCTTGCCTGTTTCCATTGACTTGTTTGCTGCGAGTGTAACCTCGAGGGTCTTCAACCCGTCAGAGTATGGACAAAGTATCCTTGAAGGGTCATTCAGGCGGACGGCGTCGACGAAAGCGTTGTCCTCTATCTCGAATATGTTCGGTTCTCCGCCGATTTTTTCAGGCTTCTTCCCTTCCTGAAGCAGCTCGAGAGAGTGCTCCCACCCAGTGAAGAGTGCAGTGGTTTTGACTGCGTATACGCTTAGCATTATGCCTCCGCCGCCTCCGTTTGCCGAGCAAGAAGCCCAAAGGTTTCCTATGGCTCCATTCGTGAACTTGAGGTTCACCACGCTGGCGTCTTCAATGCTGTAGCTCGCCGGCGTATCCTTGTTGAACCCCTTCGCTGGGAAAGCGTGCACCTCAGATACGTCTCCGCATAGGAAGCGCGCAACATCCACTGAATGCGTTACCTGCTCGTGGAATTGGCCGCCGCTCTTCTCCTTCACGATCCACCAGTTCCAGATTGCTGCCTCAGGGGTTGCCCGAGGGGTTCCGCCAATCCAGCCTCCCAACACGAGGACGGGAGGGTCTTCCTTGAGGATGTCTCTAACTTTCTGCACGCCTTTGCGGTAGCGGGTCATATAGCCAACGCTTGTTAGAACTCCCTTTTCCTTGGCTGCTGAGGCTATCTTTCTCGCTTGGTCGAGGTAGAGGTTGATCGGCTTCTCGACGAAGAACGGTACGCCTGCCTCTATGGCCTTGAGCTCAGCACCGTGTGCAAAGGGCGGCAGACAGAAATATGCAGCGTCCAGTTCGACATCCTCGAACATCCTTTCAGCCTTCTCAAATACTTTCGCATCTCCTGTGCCGAATTGCTTCGCAACCTTCATTGCACGGTCTAGGTTGACATCGCAGAAGGCGGAAGGCGTCACGTGGGGGTTCTTCACAAGTCCTTTGAGGTGTTCAACGGCGATTCCGCCGCAGCCGACAAATCCTACACGAATCCTTTCCACCATACGAACATCGCCTCTATTCCCTAAATGAACCGTTTTAGATGATTTACGCATTTCGGCAAAGCCTTATCAGGATCGCCTGGGACTCCGCATTCAAGAGCCATGAAGTTCTTATATTCGGCCTTCCTGAGGGTTTTGAAGGCTGATTCGAAGTTTGTATGTCCGTGTCCTGGAAGCAGCCTGTTGCTGTCTGCGAGGTGTATGTGAAGAATAGAGCCTCCTGCCTTCTCCAAGCTGGATGGAATGTCCGCCTCTTCAATGCTCATGTGGAAGAAGTCAGCCATGATCTTCACGTGTTCACTCCTGACGACATCGCATATCTCAATTGCCTGTTGAAGCCTGTTGATGAAATGGGTCTCATAGCGGTTCAAGGGCTCCAGCAGGACATAGGCGCCAACGTCATCAGCATACCTGCCTAGGATTTTGCATTCCTCTATCAGGATCTGCTTCTCCACTTCTGTCACATCGGGCTGCCAAGGGTACAGGTTTGAAACCTTTGGGCCGCCAAAGGTTGGGACTGTTATGACCCCGACGCCTCCAAGATCGGCGCATACCTTAAGCCTCTCTTTCAACCCATTGATAGCTGTCTCTCTTGCTTCTCGGTCTGCACCAAGAAGGTCTCCGCCATAACCTGCGCAGACGGTAGAGAACTTGACTTTCGATGTGCTTAAGGCCGATTTTACCTCTTTATGTCTCTGTGGGAGATCGCTCCCCCAGATTTCCACGCCTTCGAACCCATATTTCTCCATCTTGGACAGTCTTTCGAAAAGGGTTTTTCCGGGAACAAGGTTTTCCTGCACGGCTAATCTCACCAACATCGCCTTCCTACTTGGCTGGTGAAAAAGAGTTCTTCGGGAACCTATTTATGATTTTGGATGTTGTCCTCTCCTAGGATTATGTCCGGCTGTGGTTGGCAGCCTATGTCTCTTCCCGGCGCTAGATGGGTTTCTGCATCCAGAGCCTGATCGTTTCGAACCAGAGTATGACGCAGGCTGATACGCCGAAGACTATGGCTACGAGGTTGTGGATGCCTCCGCTTTGACCGTAGAGAACCAGATACACAAGGAGCATGGTTGAGAACCAGACTGAATAGAAAAGGTAGCGGGGAATCATGAAGCGGCCCAGCCTCGTGAAGAAGGTTAGGACGCCGACCTTGACCTCTCGGGTTAGAAAGTATTCTCCTCTCATGCTCTTCTCAATCAAGCCTAGGGAGAGGAGCTTATCAAGATGGTGGGCGGCAACGCTTGGGCTGGAGAAGCCGAGGGCGCGTTGGATCTCGCGGACGCCAACGGGGGAGCTTTGAGACTTAAGCATAAACCAGTAGACTAGAAGCGTCTTGCCCTTCAGTTCAGACTCGATCTCAGCAAGAGAAGCCTCGGTCATCCGAAACCGCCACACCTATATAGACCGGGGGAATATTAAAGGCTAACACCAGAAAACGTCCCTCAGAAAAGCCAGAGAAACTCTTAAATCAAAAAGCCTAAAAGAGAAAGGAACGTGGCCGCCGTAACGTAGAGGAAGAAGGCAAGCTGCCTACCCATGGAACCTGGAAGCGTACAGGCCTGTGGAGCCTGGAGGCCGGGTTCAAATCCCGGCGGCGGCCTCCAAGCCGTACGTAGCCGACGGAGCGGAAGAGGGCCGGTAGTTCAGTTTGGCATGAACGCCTGACTTGCACTCAGGAGGTCGGGGGTCCAAATCCCCCCCGGTCCATCGTGATCCTTGTGATGAGCAGTTCTCCAATGGGAATTCCGGATATGCCTTTTCTGATACTCTTCTCAAAATACTCAAACGTGGAGTTTCAGTTAAGGCAGCTTCGTGAAACCGGCTTGTTCAAAATTCCTGTCGTAGGCGAAGGCCTCTTGCACTCTGAGTTGGCTCATGATGATGAAGCTAGTGGAGTCTGTGAAGCTCCATTTCTTGTCTGCTCTTTCCTTCAGCATCATCAAGGCTTCGTCGAAGACTTGCCTATCGATCCAGACGACGCTGACGCTTCGGCTTCGGAACACCTTGTCAGCGAACCCCGTGGCCGCCTCTGAGTCCTTCCTCATATTCAGCAGCGTAACAACCTCGTCGAGAACATAGTCAGAGGTCAGCAAGGCACCGTGGCGACCACCTTTCAGCTCTTCTCTGAAAGCCGCGGCGGAAGCATGGTTCTCGTCGTCTTCTACCTCTAATGCATACCAAGCGCTCGTATCAACAAATATCAACGGGTGACACCGTAAAGCAGCTTGTCATGCTCGACAGAGGTGCGCTCCTTCTTCCCCGTGCCCTTGACCAAGTGCGGCTCTGTGAAAAGAGGATCGTCAGGGTGAACAGTGTCCGACAGGATGAGATTGAGCGTCGCCTCCCTGATAGCCTCCTTTATCGTTTTGCCTCTCTTTCTTGCGTAGTCCGCGAGGAGCTTGTATTCTGCATCGTTGAGCTCTGTCTGGACGACCTTCATCTCACATCTTACATTGTAAATGAATGATGAAACATATAAACTTGGCGCATCCCACAGAAGGCCATGACGCAAAAGCAAACTGGTTCTAGACGGAGATTGATTAGTAGATAGAACGCCCTGAACGCCTGACTTGCACTCAGGAGGTCGGGGGGTCCAGATCCCCCCGATCCACTATCCGACTTGAACCTTTTTAGGGGACAAGTACCCCGGAAATGGGAACCCTAACTTTGCAGCATGCCATGTTAGTTGTTTTTGGGCCGCGTATGGGGGTTAGGTTTAGACTTCCTGTTTCACGAGCCATCTCTTTATGTATCGAAGGTTGGAGATCAACCGATCGATCGATGCCATTCCAGAGATGTACACTTGATAGGCTGCTGCTTGGTTCAGGAATTCTGTGACTATTTCTAGTGCTCTCTTCCTCCCTTTCTCGCTCGGATTCCTTACTAGGTCGCCGACTTCCTCCAGAGCTTTTATCACCCTATCGATCGCCGGTGCGAAAAAGATTGGCATGATGAAACCGAACTCCCTCAACTGCGCAATGCATTCTCCAATCCTGGTTTGAACCTCGCACATGATTATCTACCCCCGATGCAACCTTCGCCTTGATAGCTCCATTAGCAGGTCACCTAACTTTCTCCAGCACCAGCACCCAGTCCTGCGCCAAGGGAACGTTCGGCGCCTGCCAGCTGCCCGATTGGCTTGCCTCACGAGGCACACTTCCCAGGTCATATTCCTTGCCCGTTGCAGGATTGAAGTAGAACGCTCTGTAGACCGTATCCTTTTCCAGCTTTTTCACTTTGGGGGCCGTCCAATTGTAGCTCCTGCGCGGAATGTATATGAGCCTGACTTCACCCGGTATCCCAGCCGCGTAAGGAAGCATGTAGTTTCCATCTTCCTTGTTCCATCGAGCCAGAGGATCAAACCACCGGTCATGCGGTTCGGTGAATGATTTCCCGGCTGGTTCAACCCAATCTTGATGAGGCTCAAACCGCCACCATGGGTAGCGTGCAATGAGCTTTTTGCTTATGCCAAGATGTCTTGAGCCCTCAAGATTCATCGCTTCGTTCCAAGGGATGTCTTCGTACGTGCCGCCGTGAGGCGAGGGGCCATGAGGTTCACCCGGTGCATTCATTTGCCAGATGCCGCCGGCGCCGTAGGTGTGACCGCATGCCCCATTCAGGATGCACACCCAGAAGATGTAGCGCTGCACAGGATGATAGCTCTGATGCTGATGGCCTTCGTAGACGACCTCGCCGACCAGCACCGGTTTTGGCGGATTCATCGATCGAAGGGATGAAACCGTTCCTATCGTATTAGGAGCTGCGAAGTTTAGTTCGGCATGTCCTGTCTGCGGCATGTCAAAGTCAAGCAGATATGGGTCCTTCACCACACGTCTGGCCGATGTCCCTTCATGTAATGTCATCGGATGGTGATATGGGTCGATAGATTTCACGTATTTGGCGATCTCTACCCACCCTTGCTCTTGACCGACCGTGCCTGCCGGCAGATCCTGGCGCACGTAATATTGCATAGTCCACTCGCCTGCCAAGCACCACACGACGGGATGTGCTCCGTATCGTGCCACGAGATAGCGCCAGTGTTTCTTCATCTTTTCTAAGCCCATCCACGGTAAGTAGTATCCCCAGCACCCGACGATGCAAGGCAGAAGCCCCGCGTCCACAAGGTTCTGGATCCGCCGGTCGGCATAGTCGAAGTATTTGGGGTTGATCCGGGCGTAGTCTTTTTCCCAGCACCAGCCGCCTTCGTTCTCTCCACGCTTGTCAAACGGCGGCTCATCAGGGTAAAGACCTGCCACTATCTGGATAACTGTAAAGCCTTTCGCGACACGGTCAGCTGCGAGAGTCTGGAAACCTTGCCAGTCAATTCTCTTGCATAAGCCCTTCCACCACGTATCTCCCAACCAGAAGAAGGGCGTGCCATCAACATGTTCCAGATATCTCCGGTCATTGCTGACTCTCAATGGGCCGTGCTTAAGAAGAGAATTGTGTCCGCTGTAGGGGACGACCTCCAAGCTTCCCTCTTGACCGTGAAGACCCGCATTAGACTTGTCGGAACACACTGTTCGAAAACGATGTTCCCTGAGCATATCTGAAGCGTACCGTACACGCCAGACGCCGCCACCAGCCCAGAAGGCTGGAACAAGCCTTTCTTCTCCATTCGGATCGGTGAAGACAGCAGAGACTTCAACCTCGTTGAAAGGGTCAGCATAATGCTTCTTCGAAGAGAAAGACCACTCCGCAACACAATTCCGCTCAGAACGTTTTGATTTAGATGACATTTTTTTCCAACCTTGCCATGTCAGTAGGCTTTGATGCATTTATGAGTTTTGGTGTTGTCTGTCAATTGGTCAGCTTCTTCTCCCATGCAACCATAATCTGATTGAATATGTGTTCTCGAACAAGCTATGAACGATTTCGTAATCCGGAAAAGCCTTGAGCCTGAGCGCCAAGGCTCTGCAAACCATTAAGAAAAACGTTCCGAATCACAGAAACGGTATGATATAAAATTAACGTAACAAAAAAGCTTCATTAATGGGGACTATGAGAAGAGTGGTTCCTCTTCTTCCAAGGGGCAACGATTGGCCTAGCCTCGCATCTTAGCAGTCGATCAAGTGGAGTCCTAGGTGGATGGACGAAAAGAAATATTAGCGCTGAAGAGCACCCTAACATACTGACAGAATAGTGGTCTCGGTGTTTGATATATGATCGGGGATTCGATGCTTCTGAAGAAGATCTATGGGTGTCTCATCGGCGGACTTATCGGCGATGCCATGGGCGGCCCAACCGAAGGCATGCACTACACAGATATCGAAAACAGATTCGGGAGAATCACATGCATGCTTGGCTATGGAGGAAAACCTGCTGGTCACGCTACTGACGATTCCGCTCTCAAACACATGTTGTGCAAGGCAATCATAAGAAAGGGAGGAAGCCCCGACTGTGAGGATTGGGCCGAAGTCTGGAGAGAAGACATGGACCTTCGCATGTTCATTGCCCCTGTGGTTAACTCTTTTAACAAGATATTTCTGATGGGCGTGCCACCGAGGGAAGCAGGTCGGGGAAACCAGATGAGCAACAGCTCAGCCATGTGCATCTCACCTGTCGGCATAATCAACGCCTGCAACCCGCAACAAGCCGCTCTAGACGCGTACTATCTAAGCCAGATGATACACTCAGGCTTCCCACAAGATGGCGCAACGGCTGTTGCCGCGGCAGTTGCTGAAGCCTTTGACCCCAGAGCAACAGTCGATTCGGTGGTGGAGACTGCAGGAGCATACCTCCCAAGGAAAAGCGAAGTCTTGATAGGAATCAGCTACGCTATGAAATTGGCACGCGACACCAAAGACTACAATGCCTTCAGAGAACGTTTCTATCGAGGTCTGGAAGCGGAGGGAGGTGACCCTATTGCTGATCCACGTCCAGCATTGTCACTTGGGACGAGGTACAAGAGCAATAGATATATGGCTGACCCCCGTGAAAGCGTTCCCGTTGCCCTAGCCATTTTCTGGTTAGGTAAAGGAGATCCAGTGAAGACTATTCTTGACTGCGCAAACTTTGGACGCGATTCCGATACAATAGGAACGATTTCCGGAGCGATTGCGGGTGCCTTTAAGGGTATTGAAGCCTTCCCCGCCGAGTGGATTGGAACAGTCCAGAAAGTCAATCAACCAGACCAAGTTGAACTCTCGAAGCATCTCTACGACATTGTTGTCAGGCAAACTCGGGAAACTCAGGAACGAATAGAAGTCCTAGAAGGATTGATTTAGACACGGCGTATCTGAAACGCAGTGGGAGTAGACGCTCGAAAATAACACTGGTTGTCCATTCTTCAATATCTTTTCTGGGAGGAGTCAAGTATAGCTCTAGAATCATCCAATCTAATAATGGCGATTATGATGGCTTTGGTCAAGACGCGGAAAGCAGGCGGCTCATAGGTGATCACGTTACCGAAGGAGCTTGTGGAAAGCAAGAAAATCAGAGAAGGCGATATTCCGGAAATAGCCGTGCAGAAAGTGAGGGAATACAGTTTTGGCATTCTCCAAGGGCTTTAGCACTTGGCTTCTGATTTGTCCGAGAATCAAAAACCATTGTCTGACAAAGAGCTTGATGGCGGACGGACTGGCTCTTCACTAGGATTTTCCTGAACGTTTTTAGCTTTCGCACTAAGAGAAAGAGGCACCTTCTGATCTGACTGGTCAGGATGCTAGAAATAGGTTGTCAAATCGTGCTTGTCCATTCTGGACGAAGAGGAAGAGCCCACCTTCTCTATGGTTGTACATGCGAGCGGACATCGCGATCTTGTCGTCAAAGAAAACTTCAAAAACCGTTCCTTCCACAATCATCCTGCATTCCAAAGGCTGGCCTGGTCTAATGTCAAGCGGTCGTTCCACATGCGGCTGCGGTTCGCCCCAAGTCCGCCAGTAACGGAAAGCCGCCCTATGAGCAGAGGGTTCCAAAGTGAGGGTGTAACCATTCTCCAGCCTGTCAGACATGCGGATCATGAAACCAGCAGACGCAGCGGATGAGTCCAATGTGACTGTCGCCTCAAGGAAGTAATCGCTTGGAACCCGTCGCAGTCCGACGAAAGCAGATCCATCTTTCATGCCGCCAACAAGACCACCATTCTCTATTGACCAAGTCCCGGTGCCAGCTTCGTACTCGACGGTCGTTCCAGGTTTAATGAGTACTTCCCGAAAACTTCCCCTCACCTCTTTTGGACACTGCACTCCAAGCGACCTGTCCGGCTGAACAACGATCTCGCGAGGCAAAGCCATATGGCCGCCCCACTCCCAGCGACCTTCATCGCTTTCACCTTCCTGACTCGGTATCCATCCTAGCAGAAAGCGACGCTTTCCGTCGCTGAGAGTTTTTGCTGCGTAGAAACGAATGTCATCAAAGGATTCCACAGGAAACCGGAGCCAAGGGCCTTCTAGACTTTCGGCTCTGCGATACCGCGTCTCCATGTTAGAATAGACTAGATACCACAAAGTGCCAATGCGGAAGAGATCTGGACACTCTGGAGCATACACCAGATAGGGCGCCCACAATGGAGCATGAACCTTCCAATCCTTTAGGTTCTTGGACTTTGCGACAGCAATGCATCCACGTCTCGGTGTTGGCGCATCCTTTACGCGTGCAGCTATCAGCATGCAGTAGCATTTCTCCTCGCTATTCCAGAAAACGAAGGGATCGCGCCAATCATCATTCTCATACCAAGATGGGTCAGGAACCACAACCGGATTCAGAGAATCTTTTTCCCATCGGATTAGGTCCAGGCTAGTTGCGTGGCAAACCGTCTGCGGAGGATATTTTGCCCGGTTCAGGTTATGCCCAGTGTAGAAGAGGTGGAAGGTTCCCTCATGTTCTATCACGGAACCCGTCCAACACCCTTTGGCATCAGGGTCCTCAGGCCCGCCTAGATCGATGGCGGTAGGCAACTCTTTCCAGTGGACAAGGTCGTTGGAGACCGCGTGAGCCCAATATAGGTCGCGTTGCTCTTGACGCTTAAGGTAGAACGCGTGGTATTCCCGGTTCCAGTAGAAGGGGATTACATCGCCGACATGCCCGTCCGCAGGCTTGAAATGCATAGTCAACCCACCTTTCAGTGATCATCGTCCACGATATTTCAATATAAGGCTTTGCAGTCCTTCGGACCTCAACATTCTGACAATCTATTGTTTCGATTGGGCGTCCGAAGAAAAGCCTTCAAACAGGAGGCGGCGCCGAGACGGTTTCCGACGTCTAGATTGTGTGGAAAAGCCCGGAAAGAGCGGCAATATTCCCCTCAAGCACAATCGAGAAATGAGCGCTGAGGGAACTAACGAATCTTGGAGAGTACGTTGCGGGCGAATTCTTTAGCTTTGCGGAGGTCTTCAACGTCTGGGTGTTTCGATGCTTCTTCAATATACTCTTCCCAAGTATCTGCTGACTTCAGTATGCCATTCCGTATGAACTCTTGTACTGGCTGGGAGGGAACGCCTTCGCAGTTATAGCACCCCAGGAACTTTGCCTGTTTCTCTCTGCTTGCCTCTTCGAACGAGGCTGCGCATCTGCCAGCCCAGATGTTGAAGTAGTCGCGGGCATCGGGCCACCGTTCCGGAGACGAAACCGAATGAGTGAAGAACCCTGCAAGTCTGAATCTAGGTGATCTTGGCATCGCCTTCAGAAGCCCTTTCACTGGTGCCGCCACATCCGTCGAGTGACAAGGGGAACCAAGAAAAACCAGGTCGTAGTCACCTATGGTCTCCGGTGTAACCTCATCTATCTTCCTGAGATGCGCCTCATGCTTTCTCGAGACCTCCTCGTGAATAGCCTTGGCAACCTTCTCCGTATTCCCCGTCTCGCTGTAGTAAGCAACGAGAATCCTCATCTAAAGCCTCCAAGTCTTCCCGTATCTGGAGGCACCTTAAGTGTCTTTGGGCGAATATCCCCGAGCTATCCTCAAAAACTGGCGGCCGCTTTTCAGTCTAGCTACATTGTCCAGTGGTCCTTGGAACGGTTCGCCGTCGGGTCGCCGGCTTATCCCCAAGCTGCGAGAGGGATGAAGGAGTAACTAACTGCATCTGGCAATCGTCAGCGAGGTGAGTTGTCGTGGCATAGGTCAACATGCTCTGGCTAGTGTGATTGAGGCGAAACCTATGGTACAGGCCGGGATAGTGGAGTCAGATCGCTTTTTTGTCAGTATGGGAACTCTGACGCATGGTATGCCTCAACATTCGGGGTTTTTGATCTGACCTTATCTATGAAACCCTCCTTGTCCAGGGAAACCAGAACCGCATAACTGTCGAATGCGACTTTGAGGTACATCGCGTCTATGGCGTATATGCCGTATTCGGAACAGAGAGGGTAGGCAGAGATACAGAAAGACTTGGTACAGTTGGCCAAAAGCCTAGGATGAATCATCAGGTCGAGCTGCCTCCTTGCCTTCCTAGCGACATCCGCCCCCGCTCTTCTTGCCAAAGTTCCGCAGACCTCTTGGTAGATGATGCTTGGTTCGGACAGAATGTAAACTTCGGGCACCTTGCTAAGGATCTGGAAGCATTGTTCACTGTAGCGTTCGTCATTCTTCAAGGCAGCTATCAACACGTTTGAGTCCAAGGTCAACAGGCGCTTAATGCGTCTCATCTCGCCTTGACCTTCTAGTCTCTTCTATCACACCGGGGGGGCCAGTCCACTTACTTGAGACAGCCTTTCTTAGCCTTAGGAAACCTTGAACTCCAACCTTTATCTGCCCCAACTCCTCCTCTTTCAAGGAGATTACCCTTTCCGACTCTACAAGCTCGGCTAGTAGTTCAGCCCATGTCCTACAGCCAAGCTCAACCTTTAACCTCTTAAGCTCCTTGAGCGTAGCTTCAGGCAGGTTTTTTATGAGGATTGTTGCCAAGAGACCACCGAGATAACCTAGATAATCCAGAATATAAACATGCTCCAGAGACTCCCAGACAGTCGCTTCTTGCTTAATCATAGACTCCTTATCTTGTATAACGAAACCGTTATGTGCGGAATCTTCGACGCGCGGCTTCCATCGCAGCGCCTCTATCAACCTGGTGTCCTAGCTGTGTCAAGGTGTTCTCTAATGCGTTGACAGTCAAAAGGGTCTCGGTTTCCGATACTATGCCCATGCAGCCTATGCGGAAGATGGCGTCCTTGAGTTTGCCTGCGCCTCCAGCGATCACGACATTATAGCGGTCGCTCATAACCCTTCGGACTTCGGCATTATCTATCCCACTGGGCTTGTTGAAGGCAATGACTGTGTTAGACCGGACTTCTCTGTCAGGGAAGGGCGCGAGCCCCATAGCCTCCAAGGCATCATAGAATGCGTTACTGCAGCCTTTGTGGCGCTCAAAACGGTTTTCGAGGCCTTCCCGGCTTATCATCTCTAGAGCCTCGTCAAGGGCGAAGAAGAGCGGCAAAGCCGGCGTGAAAGGTGTCTCCTTCCTTTCAGCGTATCGCCGCATCTCAACCATATCAAAGTAGTAGGGACGCTCAGTCTCCCCTATGACTTCCCAAGCCCTGTCGCTGACGGAGAACAACGCCAAGCCCGGCGGGCAGGCTACGCACTTCTGGCTCGCCGTGACACAGATGTCGACGCCCCATTTGTCAACGGGCAGTTCGTCCCCGCCGAGAATCGAGACCGCATCCACGAGGAGGAGTAGGTTGTTTTCCTTGGCTATGTCGCCGATCTCTGGCAAGTCTCGCACGGAAACACCTGTAGAGGTTTCATTGTAGACGATTGCTATCGCTTTCGTATCCCTTTCTTCTTCCACAGTTTTCTTTATCCGGTCGGCGGTTGGAGCGGCTCCCCATCTCGAGGGCAGCTCAACTGGTCTGCCGCCTTTTCGTGAAATCGCCTCTTTCAGCCTTTCGCTGAAGAGTCCAAAGACTGGAACGACGATTTTGTCGCCGGGATTCACCGTGTTGCCAACCATGCATTCGACTCCGCCTGTGCCTGAAACTGTCAAAACGAAGACATCGCTTTCAGTCTGGAATAGATACCTCAGATTCTCAGTCACAGACGCATATAGGGCTTTGAACTCTGGGCTCCTGTGGTCTATCATCGGCTTGAGCATAGCTTTCATAACACGGTCTGGAACATTCGTCGGTCCTGGAACCATTATCAGCTTCCCGGCTGTCAAATCATCCGCCCTCAGATCAGTGAAAGCAAGCGAAGAATCTGCCCCACATCGTATTAAACGTTTGCTGTGGGAGTCAGCATCATTCCGGGAACAATGAATAAGATGGAGTGATGTTGAGGGAGAGAGGGCTTGTCCTAAGGAGTTGGCAACTTCCTCAGCTTTATGATCGCATTCAGCTTTTCCTCATCAATCTCGTCGGCGTACTTCAGTCTCTGGTCTTTTGGCGCCTCCTCCTTTCTCGGTTTCTCGCTTGCCCTTTCCTCCTTTTCCTCGGGTTCCTCCCTTTCCTCGATGAATTCCTCTTCGCTCGTCCTTAACAGGATGAATTGGCCAACCCTGTCAATGTGGGAGAAGGGGATCAGGGCGACTGAGTTCTTCTTGCTTGCATGGTCGCTTGAGACTACGACCCTTATCTGCCCGTCTGAGGTGTAGGTCCAGTCCTTCGCGAGTCCCAGGTAAACTAGTCCAGAGTCGAAAACATGTTTCCCCAGTATCTCCTCTTTAGGAATGAACGTAGGCAGCTCTAGTTTCGCGGTGAATCCGGCCATTCCATTCCCTTTCCTAAGTACGGTAGAGATGAGTAAGTAAATCTGTTTTATGAATAGAAGGTATGTATGGTATATCTGTCCACTGGGCAGTGACGGTCTACACAAGGCAAACCTCAATTCTTATATCTGCCATTCTCCAGTCAATATCCTCTAGCCTTCTCGGTTGTTCTTTGACGGTGCAATCGAATGTACAAGGCAAGGGTCATCACACTGCTCTCAGACTTCGGGTTGAGAGACCCTTACGTGGCAGAGATGAAGGCGGTCATCCTCTCCATATGCCCAAACACGACGATTGTAGACATAAGCCACGAGGTCAGAAAGTTCGACGTACGGATGGGAGCCTTCTTCCTGGCTCAGGCTGCGCCCTTCTTTCCGGAAGGAACGATCCATGTTGCTGTTGTGGACCCCGGAGTCGGAACGAAGCGGAGACCCATCATAGTGGAAACCGAAAGCAACCTCTACGTGGGACCGGACAACGGGCTCCTCATGGTTTCGGCACAAAGGGGAAGGATAAGCGACGTCTACGAGATTGCCAACCCAAAGTATATGCTTGAGAAGGTCTCATGGACCTTCCATGGACGCGATGTATTCAGCCCCGCAGCCGCCTACTTGGCCAAAGGCGTCGTTCCATCGGATTTTGGGCCTAAGATAAGCGATCCGGTGACCCCGAGTTTCACGAACCCAGTTGTCCATAAAGGTGAAATGCATGGCGAGGTGATCCATGTGGACAGCTTCGGCAACATGATCACAAATATAACCTTGAAGGATCTAGGGAAAATCGGCATCGCAGAGGGGGAAAACTTCTTCATTAGGTTTGGGAACCGAGATCGAAGGCTGAAGCTTTGCACAGCCTACGGCGAAGCTGAGCCGACTATGCCGCTCGCAATAATTGGAAGCAGCGGTTTCCTGGAGGTTGCGGTGAACCAAGGAGATGCATCCCAAACCTTCAACGCGAGAGCTGGAGACCGGGTGACGCTTAAGGGCTTGACACCGATCACCTCAGATTGAGCCAATGTCCATGCTAGCCTTAAAAGCGACGTGGCTCTTGATGAGTTAATGGCGATGGGGCATGTTCAAGTTAGGCGTGATTACGGACGAGATTACCCAAGATGTGAAGAAGGCTTTGGGAGTTGCTAAAGAGCTGGGTTTGGACTGTATAGAGCTTCGGGGATGCTGGAACAAGAATGTCAAGGATCTGACAGACCCCGAGATTCGAAGGATACGAGCGACAGCTCGAGCTGCAGGTTTGGAGGTTGTGTGCATAGCCTCGCCCCTCTTCAAGTGCAAAATCACCGACAAGAGAGAGGTCGACGAACACCTTGGGTTTCTTCCCAGACTGATTTCGATCACCAAACTCTTCGACGCTGAGATTCTCAGAGGTTTCGCCTTCTGGGCAACTGAAAACCCGACCCAATACTGGAACAAGGTAGTCGAGAATCTACGGAAGACGACTGAGATTTGCCAAAGCGAGGGCGTGATTCTTGCCTTGGAGAATGAACCTGCAACCTTCGTCGGAACGGGAAGAGAAGCGACAAGCGTCCTTGAGAAAGTAGGCTCTAGGGGTCTGAAGCTTGTTTGGGACCCCGGAAACGCCTTCTGCGCCGGCGAGGTTCCCTACCCAGACGGGTATCTTCAGGCCCGCGGGCACATGGTTCATATGCATCTGAAGGACGCTGTCTGGGACAAGGGTACTGGCAAGGTCAGGTTTGTGGCTGTCGGCAGTGGGGAGATAGACTACTCGGGGCAGTTCAGGGCCTTGATTGAGGACGGCTACAGCGGATGCGTGTCCATAGAAACCCATTACCTCATCCAGGGTGATGGCAAAAAGAGCACGAGGGAAACTTGCTCCGGACTTAGAAGCGTCTTGAGGAGACTGAACATCTGAGTGAGGAGCCTACGGGAGAGGCTTCCTGCAGCTGAAAGGGGCTTCCGCATTCGAAGAGTCGGCATTCCTTTCATGGAGTCTTTAAATAAAACGGTAGACAAGAGATTCCTCGGTTAGCGATCAAAGGAGTCTAGTCAACATGTCTGGATCTGAGACTTTGATGCCATTTCTCAAGGAGAATGAGGGGGCGAAGCAACCGACGGTCATAGTTGACAGCAGAGAGGCGAGTGCGGCGCCCAAGATCGTCAAAGGCTTGAAGGAGCAGGGAGCCAATGTCAGGGTTGAATTCCTTGACAAGGGGGATTACGTAGTCTCCGATGAATGCGCCTTTGAGAGGAAGACTGTTCAGGATTTCGTTTACACGCTTACTCGGCGGTACCTTTTCGATCAGCTCTTCCTCTTGAAGGAGGCCTATCCCAAGCCCTTCATCCTGATCGAGGGGTATTTCCCAGTAATCTACAGGTTCAGCAGAATAAATCCCTCTGCAGTCTGGGGTGCCATGTTCGCCCTTGCCAAACAGGGCATAAACATGATCCAGACTACCAACCGAAGGGAGACGGTGGATTTTCTGTATACTTCGGCTAGACAGGAGCAGATTGTTGAAAAGCGGGTGCCGGCGGTCCACCCAGTGAAGAAGACTGAAACCTTGGCTGACGCGCAAATATTCTTTCTGGCCAGCCTGCCGAGCATTGGGAGAGAGAAAGCGCTAAGCATACTGAAAACTTATGACACGCCTTTTAACGCCTTAGTCAACTTGGACCGATGGCCAAAGGACGTGTATGGTCTAGGCCCAAAGATCACGGAGAAGGTCGGCGAGGTTCTGCACACACCACATTCGGAGGCGGAAAACAGATGAAAGAGGGAAGTCGTAGAGGAAAACGGTTGGGCACTGCGCAGTCTTGCCCTAGCCTTTTACGACGGCTAACGGAACCAACCGGGCGACACGCGTGGCGATCCCCGCAGCGTCACTGACCATTGCGACCTGGTCGACATTCTTGTAGGCCGGGTCAGCCTCCTCAGCAAGGACCACCGCACTTGCAGAGCGGATTACCATGCCACGGCTTTCCAGCTCTTTCTTGATTTCCCCACCCCAGAAGCGTCTCTTCGCAGCTGCACGGCTCATCATTCTGCCCGCTCCGTGGGCGGTTGAGCCGAAGGAAATTTCCATCGCCTTGGGCGTGCCCACCAGCAGCCAAGAGCTTGTTCCCATAGAACCAGGTATCAGGACGGGCTGTCCAATGTCTCGGTAGTCTGGGGGTACGGCGGGGTGTCCAGGCGGGAAGGCTCTTGTTGCGCCTTTCCTGTGAATCCAGACCTTTGCCTGTTTCAAGCCGACATCGTGCTCTTCGATCTTGGCTATGTTGTGAGCAACATCGTAAACAAGGTCTAGACCTAGCTTCTCCGCTGGGGTCTTGAAAGCCCTTTCGAAGCTCTGGCGGACCCAGTGTGTAATCATCTGGCGGTTCACGAAGGCATAGTTCACCGCGGATGACATGGCTTTGAAGTAGTCCTGTCCCTCATTGCTTATTCCGGGAGCACATGCCAACTCACGGTCCGGCAAGGCTATCTTATACTTGTGAACAGCCCTCTCTGCCACGCGCAGGTAGTCTGAGCAGATCTGATGACCGTATCCACGTGAACCGCAGTGAACCATGGCGGTCACCTGGCCCTCGCTATGTATGCCTAGGGCTTCAGCCACTTTGCGGTTATGGATTTTGTCGACTTTCTGAACCTCGAGGAAGTGGTTTCCAGAGCCAAGCGTGCCTATCTGCGTTAGCCCACGGTTCTTTGCCGTACTGGAAACCTTGTCTGGGTCGGCCAGTTTCATATGTCCTCCCTCTTCGCAGTGCTCGATGTCTTCGGGCCACCCAAATCCCTGTTCGACTACGCGCGGCACTCCTTCCATGACGATGCGGTCGAGTTCGTGAGCTGATATGTGAAGGTCTTTCCGGCGGCTCCCGAGCCCGGATGGAATATTCTCAAAAAGCATGCCGGTGAGCTCAGCCAGCTTGGGACGAATCTCCTTCTCAGACATGTTTGTGGTTAGGAGGCGTACGCCGCAGTTTATGTCGTAGCCTACGCCGCCTGGGCTTATGACGCCCTCCTCGTAGTCTGTAGCTGCGACTCCTCCTATGGGAAACCCGTACCCCTCATGACCATCGGGCAAAGTTATCGAGTGCTTGTATATGCCGGGTAGATGCGCAACGTTTACACATTGTTCCAAGGTTCGGTCGGTCCTCATCTTCGCGAGAAGGTCGTCATCAGCCAAGACGAGGCCTGGAACTCGCATGCCAGGCTTGAAGCTCTGGGGAATCCGCCAGATGTACTTGTCCACTCTTTCCAGGGGGATGCTCATCTTTTCACTCACTGCGCTAACTAAGGGATAGCCGTGATATAAACTATATCGGCGTCAATACCGATAGCGTTTTTATCCTTCCTGGCGTAGATGATGAGGGGAGAGAAAAGGCGCTTACTCTCCGGATTTTTGACATGCTGTCGAGGTTCTACGAGGTTGACGCCCTAAGAGGTGGAAGAGTGACGGAGGGACAGGATACATTGGACTACATCTGCCGCTCCGAAAGTAGCTTACATCCAATAATAAGAACGTCCAAGTCCAGAGGTTCTGGTATGATGCGCAAGGAAGATGCATATGGCTCTGATTGCTTTCATTGGCGTTGGAAGCGTCGTATTTGCCGGCCGGCTCCAAAATAGGTTTATAGGTTGATGCCTCTTACTCTAGACTTGGGTTCACGCCATCGTAGGCGGTTGCAATGTGGGACAAAGTAGCAGAATGCCTGGAAGGTTATCCTGAAAGGCTTGCTGTGGCCAAAACTCTGATCAAGAACGGCTTGAGCGTGAGAGAAGGCAGGATTTACTGCGACGAAATCATGATCCCAGCGTTGAGGGTAAGCCGTGCAGCAGGTGTGGACAGAAGAACCGTCACGCAGACCGTAAGGATGATTGAGAAGGACCCTGAGCTACGCGTAATATTTGAGGGCATCAGACCAGCTGGAACCTCTCTCCGTGAGATTGCGAGGTACCTGAACCTGGGCGTTGTGGAAATCACACCTGTGGACGCAAAGACGCCTGGAATTCTCGCCCGTTCGGCTTCGCTGATTGCCGAGGAGAACATAAGCATACGTCAGGCCATAGTGGACGATCCGGAGCTCACGCCTGAACCGAGATTGACACTGATCGCCGAAAAGAAGATACCCGGTGAGCTTATTCCTCGGCTCTTGAAGGTGAAGGGCGTCGCCAAAGTCTCCGTATACTGAAATGTCTAGTGAAGAGGCAAACAGACAGTGCTAGACCTCCTTGGGCTTGCATCGCTCTCCTTCATAGCTGCACTTTCGGGGGCAATTGTTCCGGGCCCAGTCTTCGTGATCGTCGTCTCCGAAGCGTTGAAGAAAGGCAAGAAAGCTGGACCCCTAGTCGTGCTGGGTCACCTTGCCATCGAAGCCTTCATAATTCTGACCGTCTTCCTAGGCTTAGACGCCCTGCTTGGATCTGGCCAAGCCACCAGGTTGGTCAGCTACGCAGGCGGCTCAATCCTTGTCGTCATGGGACTATACCTGGCAAGGACCGCGAAGCAGTACAGAGCTTACACCATTTCAAGCTCTGAGGCTCGTTTCGCTTCGCGCGGATTAGTGGCAGCCGGGTTTCTCAGCAGCGGTTCAAACCCTCACTTCTTCCTTTGGTGGCTCACAACAGGTGTTCCTGTTATGGCGCTTTCTCTGGCGTCTGCTGGCGCCATTGGATTTGTCGCCTTTCTTCTAGGTCACGCCGCTGCAGACCTTCTATGGTTCAGCTTCATCAGTTTCTCGGTTGATAAGGGGAAATCCTTCCTTGACGAGAGGGCGGTGAAGATCATACTCTTCGGAAGCGCCATATTCTTAACAGCGTTCGGTGCCTACTTAGTGGTTTCGGGTTACGCAACTCCCCCAAGTATGGCATGAACTCCCTTGCCTGCCACATGTGCTTTACCCATCTACAATTCAAGACCTGAGATGCGACGCTAGGCGTAGTTGGTGTATCGTGTCTTCTATGGCTTTCTTTGTCTCAGAGACGGTGTTGATGACCCATGCTGCCTCATCACTGTTCACGTCCTGACTCTTGAACCACAACAGGCTCAGGCATTTCTCCAGATAGCCAAGAGGCTTTTCGCTTAGCTCCTCCACTTGATGGAAGACGTGTTTGTCGCCTTTGAGGTAGACTCGGTTTAGGGGAAACAGTATTCTAAGGGCTTCCATGGCATAGAGTTTGCTGAAGACAGATTCAACGTCGTAGTTCCTGTTCAACCAGTGGTACCAGACAGACTCACTGAAGCCCCGCATCTTCTGATGGATGTTCCGAATGCCCCTGCTCCTGTTTTCCTCAGGGTAGACCTCAAAGTCCTTCTTGGCTTTTTGGACGAGCCCACGGGGGTCATAGAGAACAAGAGAGTCTACGAGGCTCGAGACTTCAACCTCCCAGTCGCTTCCCCAGCTATGGTATATCTCCTCTTTCCAGAGGATCAGAGGAGAATAGACGATGTCGACGTTGCAGCCGAGCTCCTCAGACCTTTCCTCTCTAAAATCGTCTCCCTGCTCAGCCACAACCATCATGTCCACATCCGACTTCTCGTGGATATTTCCCCTGGCGACTGAACCTATGATGTAAACGGCAATGACGTCAGACCTCTTTCCAAGGATGCGTTCACATGCGCGTCGACTGGCTTCTCTTAGAATTCCCAACCTACTGTCCAACTTGCTAAGTCCTCCTCCGCCATCTCAAGGACTAGACTGATTCCCTATGAAGATCGCTTCTTTCAGTCCCGTGAAATGTTCGTCGCCCGTCACAACCTTTCCACTGATGGCTCTCGCTGTGCAAAGGATAATTGAGTCAGCGAGCCCCCAGCCTCTTCTTCTGCTTCTCATTTCAGAATCGATCTCGCCAGCTTTGGCGGCGATCTCAAAATCCAAGTCAACTATCTTGGTTGAGGCTCTGATAAACTCGAGCCGCTTTGATCTTCCTTCCGAAGTTTCGTTCCCCGAGTCAATCTCGCGCATCAGCTTTCTACTGACCTCTGCGACAGCTATTGTGGGGGTTGCTGACTCTTCACTCTCTATGTACTGTCTTGCAGTGTCGCCGGCTTCGGAGGCTCTAAAGTACTCTATCCAAGCGTAGGCGTCAATGACATACCTATAAATCATGAAACTCAGCCTCGTCCTCACTGCGGAAAGGTCTCAATTTCGGGTTGGACCCAAACATTGAGTCTGGAATCTTCTTCCTTTCAGAGATCAGCGTCCTTATGACCTCGTCATGACTCCTTGCCCCCAACTCTTCCTTTAGCTTGTTGAGTACCTGAAGGGTCCTTTCCGATACCTGAACTGTAGTCGGCATGGGTACCACCGTGGAAGTAGCTATAGTTATGGTTATATAAATCCTTCATGTCCTGCAAAACACTTTTAGCGCAGAGGTTGTTCTTATCTTTCCTGTTCCGTAACGGTTGGCGAAGGTTTTGGCGGCGCAGCAAGAGAACGTCTTCGATCTGCTTGTTCGTCCAGTACGCAGATTGGTAGAGGAGAGAGACTTTCAGCTTCCAACCGAACCTCAACAGAAAGTCATCCCGAAGATTCTTGAGGGAAAGAATGTTCTCCTCATCTCGCCAACCGCAACCGGGAAGACCGAAGCCGCAATGCTTCCCATCTTCAGCATGCTTGTTCAAGCTGCTGATAGACTGCCAGGAATCAAGGTTCTGTACATCACGCCTCTAAGGGCATTGAACCGTGACCTGTTGGAGCGTTTGGAGTGGTGGTGCAATAACCTCGACATCAAGTTGGCTGTTAGACACGGCGACACCGATGCCCGGGAAAGATCAAGGCAGGCCAGAAGCCCACCTGACATGCTGATAACAACTCCTGAAACGCTTCAAGCGCTTCTGTTTGGGTATGTGATAAGCCGCCACCTTCAATCGGTCAGATGGGTCATCATCGACGAAGTCCACGAGATGGCTGACAACAAACGTGGAAGCCAGCTGGCGCTGGCCCTAGAAAGGCTCCGCGAGACAACGGGCAGAGACTTCCAAATGATCGGCTTATCCGCCACGATCGGCACTCCGGAGAAGGTTGCCCAGTTCCTCGTGGGAAACAACCGTCCAGTTGAGATTGTGCGGGTGCCAGTTGCACGTCTGATGAAACTGCACATAATCTTCCCGGAACCTGGACCTGAAGACCTCTCTTTGGCTTCAGCTCTCTTCACCCATCCGGAGGTTGCAGCGCGGCTGAGAGTCATCCGCAAGCTAATCGAAGGGCACAACTCGGTACTCCTCTTCACGAACACGAGGACCATCTCTGAAGTCTTAGCCAGCAGGTTCAAGGTTTGGGACATCAACTTTCCGGTCTCGATTCACCACGGGTCTTTGGCTAAGCCTTCGCGGGTCGCAGCTGAAAGGGGATTGAAGCAAGGCGAGCTTCAAGGGCTGATATGCACGAGCTCTCTTGAGCTAGGAATCGATGTTGGCAGAATCGACTTGGTCATTCAATACATGAGCCCTAGGCAGGTGACGCGCCTCATACAGCGCGTGGGAAGAAGCGGACACAGGATAGGTCGGATGGCAAATGGCATCATCGTAACCATGGACTCAGACGACACATTGGAAGCCTTAGTCATTGGTCGAAGAACCTACAGCGAGGAGCTGGAACCCGTGGACATCCCTGAAAAACCCTACGACGCATTGGCGCATCAGATTGCGGGGCGCCTGATGAAGAGGAGACGCCTCTACTTCCAAGAGCTCTACGAGATGTTCAGAAGGGCTTTCCCCTATCAAAACCTCACTCTGGACGATGTTCAACGGGTCTTGGAGTACATGCACAGCCGATTCCCACGGTTGGCATGGGTCTCCTCGGAGGATAGGCTGGTCATCAAGCCTCGTAGAAGCCAACCGCTTTTCGAGTATTTCTTCGAAAACCTTTCCATGATTCCAGATGAGAAACATTATCTCGTTGTGGACCGCCAGACAGACACGGCCATAGGCCTTTTGGACGAAGCCTTCGTAGCGGAGTACGGAAAGCCCGGAGTCAAATTCATAATACGCGGCAGCCCCTGGAAGATCATGAACGTAACCTCAGACAAGATCTACGTCAGTTCTGTTGACGACCCGACCGGCTCGATCCCAAGCTGGGTCGGAGAGGAGATACCTGTCCCCTTCGAGGTGGCTCAAGAGGTGGGGACTATCCGCGGCTTCGTGGAACAACGGATCAAGAATGGTGTGAAGCCTAGCGACGTCTCTAGAGAGCTGGCCGCCAAGTATCCGTCCGACGAAAAGACGATTCTGGCAGCCATATCAGAGACTGTGGAAAGCGTAGAGAAAGGCTGCCCCGTTCCGACTGATAGGCGGATGACCTTGGAGGAATGGGAGGATTTCGTCATCTTGCAGGCCAACTTCGGCTCGATGACAAACCGGGCTTTAGCTCAGCTCTTGGGCCACATTATCTCAGAACGGACGGGAACCTCGGTTGCGGTGCAGCATGACCCGTACAGAATCTTCATCCACACGACTGCAGGGGTGAATGCGGAGACGCTTAGAGGGATACTTCTTGGCCTCAAGGACGGGTCTGAGGAATACGTTAGAAAGACGCTTGCAGAGGCTTGTGTGAAAACCGGAATCTTCAAGAGACGCATGATCCACGTGGCTAGACGTTTCGGAGCACTAAAGAAATGGGTAGACTTCAGCAATGTGAGCCTCCGAAGCCTCATGAAGAGCTTTGAGGGCACGATCATCTTTGACGAAGCGCTCAAAGAAGTCTTCACCAAAGACCTCGACCTGAGCAATCTTATCAAGATTTTCGAGAGGATGAAGAAGGGCGAGGTCGAGGTTGTGAAGGTAGAATCGCCAATGGGACCTACGCCGGTTGCCCGGGTTGGGATAGAAAGGGTCAGCATGAAGACGGACCTCATCCCTCCGGAGAAGATGAGATACATACTTGTGGAGTCTGCGAAGGCGAGGCTCTTGGACGAGGCGCGGACTTTTGTCTGCACAAACTGCTGGGACTACATCGAAATGCTGAGTATGAAGGACCTGCCGGAGAAGCCATCTTGCCCGAAATGTGGCTCGCCGAAGCTCGGCATACTTGGGATTGAAGAGGAAGACGCCTACCCACTAACCGAGAAGAAGGGCGAGAGGATGACCAAATACGAACAGAAGCTCAAGAAGAGAGCAGAGGAGACTGCGGAGTTAATCGAGAGGTACGGCAAAACGGCAGCCATCGGCCTATCTGGTAGACGCCTCAGAGTGGGCGACGTGAAAGAGATCCTCGCAAAGGAAGGCAGCCTCTCAGATGAGTTCTACGAAGCGGTAATCGAAGCAGAACGAAAGGCTCTGAAAAGAAGATTTCTCTGAGAGGAAGGGCGCAAAACTGATATAATGGTATGGTGATTAGAAGAAGGAAACGGAGCGGTTTAGATGTTTATTTCTCCTTTTGTCGCTTCACCGAATGCGGTTGTTCGACGTCTGCTGACCCTTGCCCAGCTAAGACCTGACGAGGTCCTATATGATCTCGGAGCTGGAGACGGTGGTCCGATCATTATGGCGGCTCAAGAGTTTGGGGCAAGAGCAATCGGGATCGAGCTGAGGGAAGACTTGGCAAAGCGAACCATGAAGAAGATCTATGATCTTGGACTCCAAGCCAAGGTGAAGATGGTAAACGAAGATCTCTTCAATGTCAACCTCAGGGAGGCTGATGTCATTTATTTATATCTGACTACCAGCGCAAACGAGAAGGTCAGGCCGAAGCTGGAAGCTGAACTGAGGAGAGGCGCAAGAGTCGTATCTCATGACTACGAGGTAACGAGCTGGAAACCATCTGCAGTTGAACAGTTCTGCGAAAACCCCGGCCTAGGGTTCCCGAGACACACACTATATCTATACAAGAGATGATGCCATCAAAAACGCGACTATTGTCCTGGGAAGGCACCTTTGGGGACGCTTAGTCACATTTATTAGGCGGACCTCGGAGATTTCTACTCTGACTGCACACCTGGCTTCACGGTTGGACCTCAATGGTGCCTGCCCCCTGGAGTTATGTACATTCTTGGCGGTGCACTGGCTGCGGCCTCTGCTGCAGAGAATACGAAGTGGTTCTGAAGTTCAACGAGTGGCTTAGTCTGGTTCGAACCTACGGAGTTGGCGTCACAAAGGCGGGACTAGACAAGTTCTACCTAGAGAAAAAACCTGACGGATCATGCCTCTTCCTCTACATGTCCAACGGCGTATGGTTCTGTGGACTCCAGAACATGAAGCCCCTAGCCTGCAAACTCTGGCCCTTCAAAATCCTAGATGAGCCGAAGTTCGGCAGAGCCCAGGAAGCCATCTTCAACCACAGGGGGCGAAGCTTCTACATCTACGTGGACCCTATTTGTCCCGAGATAAGGTGGGGGAAGTCGCCGGTGAAGATGGTTGACAACGTTCTCCCCGAGTTCGTAGACATTGCTCTTGGCGTAAGGGAGAAGCAGTACTACTCAACCTCCACGTCGCTGTATGACCTCTACCCAAAGGCGAAGCCGGGATTCAGACTCATCTAGTCAGAAATCTTATATGAGGAAACTGTCAACTCTAAGATGCCAAGCAGCTAAACCTCATTGGGAGCCTTGCTTGAGACGGGCCGGTCGTCTAGCTTGGTTAGGACATCTGCCTGACGCGCAGAAGGTCGCCGGTTCAAGTCCGGCCCGGCCCACCATATTTCTGAAGTTGTTTTGTCGGCTAGCTAGCTTAAATCCTTCATGATGCTATGTTGAGCCGGTATCATGCAAGAAGGTTCGAGTCTTGAACACTAGGGAAAGGGCCATATCTGTTTATCGTGGCGAGGAGCCTGACAGGATTCCTTGGCTGATTTATGACGGTTTGTGTCCCAGAGGCTCTATGGATCGTCAGCTTAGGAACAAGGGCCTAGGCTTGAAGGTCTCAGCGCCCGTATTCAGAGAGGAGATGCCTCATGTTCGTGTTGAAGCCAAGACTCTTGGCGATATTGTTTACAAGGCTTACCATACACCTCTCGGAGACTTGACGGCGAAGGAAAGAATAGGTTTACGCGACGGAGCGGGCTCCTCTTGGACCGTAGAACACCCTGTCAAGCAGGTTTCAGACTTTGAGATAGCCGAGTTCATGGCGGAAGACACTGTCTATCTGCCAGATTATGAACCGTTCCTGAGAGCTGAACAAAACCTCGGCCACGATGGAATAGTCTTCGTCTGGGCTGGAAAGTCGCCATTGCAGGAGATGCAGATTAGGCTTATGGGATACAGAGCCTTCGCCATCACGCTTTACAGGTATCCGAAGGAATTCCGCAGGCTTCTCAGGGTCTTGGAGAAGAAGGCAAAGGAGCGCTATCAAATCATAGCCGAGTCTCCGGCTGAGATCGTAAATGGGACGAACAACATAAACAGCGAGATAGTGAGCCCCGGACTCTTTGAGAGATACGTGGTGCCTTTCTCTGACAAGGTGGCACAACTCCTTCACAAGAAGGACAAAATCCTAGAGGACCACATGGATGGCAGGCTAAACCGCCTCAAGGACTTGATCTCCAAAATGGACTTGGACGCGATCGAGGCTTTCACCCCGCCGCCGATGGGAGATCTAACCCTCGCCGAGGCGAGATCCGCATGGAAAGGGAAGATCATTGGCCTCAACTTTCCAGAGTCCGTCTTCCTCGAAGGCACGGATGCGGTTAGAAAGCATACTCTGGGATTCTTGAGAGAGGCGGCACCGGGCGACAATTTCCTGATCATGATCACGGAAGACATACCCCTGGAATGCCGCTGGACAGGACTTACAGCAGTCACCGACATCTTGCAGAAGCACGGGGCTTACCCCTTGTCCAAAGCAGTTGGTCTAGATGAAGCCAAGGAGGGAAACCACGCTTAGGAGGAAGGAGTCATCTGCTTGCGTCCAGAGAACGTTGTATCCGAAGCATACTGCTCGAGGAGCCGGATAGGGTTCCGCTTTCTTTGAACATCCGCCCCGAACCCTACGAACGGTTGAAAGCCGCTTTAGGCATCACAGAGGAGGCAGAAGATGCCGACTATAAGGTTCTCAAGTTTCTCGGCGTAGACATAATAGGTTCCGGACTCAAACTTAGAGGAGGCTACCTGCCAACCGATGCCGAGATAAAGGAAGGGCCATACGGGCCCGCGTACACGGTAGGTTTCAGGGACGGCTTCGAAGTAAGAAAGGACCTCTGGGGCATCGACAGCATCTGGGCGCCCGAACACACCTATACCTTCACCTATGTCGCCCATCCGCTGAGCTACGTCGATCTGGATGAATATGTGTGGCCTGAGGTTGACGAAACATCTGCCCATCCGGTCAGGAAGCTCCGCAAAGAACGCGAGGATTACTGCATTCGCGGCGGCGTCACACACCTTTGGGAGATATCTTGGCAGTTGATGGGATTCCCTGAAATTGTCAGGTTGATGTACACAACACCAGACTATGTTGACCGTGTCCTGGACGGGTTGCACAAGATAAGGATCAAGGAGGCCGATCTCCTATGCGAAGCCGGTGTCGACATCATCTATGACGGCGACGATGTTGGAACCCAGAAGCATATGATGATGTCGCCCCAGATGTGGAGACGTTTCCTTAAGCCCAAGTATGCTGAGCTGATAGACCTCTGCCACAGGAAAGGCGTCTTCTTCCACTTCCACAGCGATGGATGGATCGAACCAATCATACCCGACCTTATCGAGATCGGGGTGGACATTCTGAACCCAGTTCAGCCTGAGTGCATGGACCCGGTGAGAATAAAGAGCCTCTATGGAGATCACTTGTGCTTTGACGGAACGATCGGCGTACAGAGCACTTTGCCCTTTGGGACATCGGAAGACGTAGCCAACGAAGTCAAGGAACGCATAGCAACGGTTGGCCCCACAGGTCTGATCCTGGGACCGACACACGCCATGCAGCCAGATGTGCCAGTTGAGAACATTCTAGCCCTCTACGAGACAGCCCAGAGATTCGGATGGAACACCAAGCGCTGCCAGTAAACTGCTCTGCAATCGGCATTAGAAGGTTATGACTCCCTTGATGTAGTCTACTGGCTTCTCTGAGGCAGTTTCGAAGGCTGTCTGGGCGTCTCTGTAGGGGAATCTGTGAGTTATGAGAAGCTCTTGGTCGAAGACTCCTTTTCGAAGAAGCCTCACTGCGTCGCGGAAGTCTCTGTTGAAGTCTGCTGAGGAGGATGGCGCTGTGTTCAACACGGTCAGCCCCTTGGTATGCCATTTCTCAGTCGGGACCAACTCGTCTAGCACATGTCTCCCAAAGATCACAATCTTGCCTCCTTGAACCACTCGGCCAGTCTCCCTTGCCCATCCGCCCCGAACCAGTTCAGTAGCCAGATGCAGAGTTCCAGGAGCACCCGAAGCCTCAATCGCGATGTCCGCTTCACCGCCTAGGAGATCGCGGACTTCTCCGACCACATCAGCCTCATTCGGGTTGAGCACATAGTCTGCTCCGAACTGCTTGGCTAGCTTCAACCGTGTGTTCTGGACGTCTATGGCGACAAGGTTGCGCATGGTATTCTTGGGCATGGCTTGGATAAGGAGGAGACCCATGTAGCCGCAGCCTATGAGACAGACATCGTCGCCTATCTGGATTTCTGAGCCTCGGATTCCGTTGACCACACATGCCAAGGGCTCCGAAATCCAGTAGGCCATGTCTTCGACATCACTCGGAATCTCAGCTACGTTTTGGCAATCAGCTTTGTAGTACCGCGCGAAGGCAGGTCCTCCTAGTGCAGTTACTCTATCTCCGGCCTCGACGTTTTTGACGCCTTCGCCAACTTGGGCGACGACTCCCACACCCTCGTGCCCCATGACCCTGCCACCATCTATCTTGCCTTGAAAAGCGTAGACGTCTCCCATACATATGCCGCAGGCTTCGGTCTCTATCAAAACCTCATTTCTACCGGGTTTGGCTACGTCTATCTCAACGGTCTTGGCTAGACCCTTCGATATTAGGATGCCTTCGGTCTTCATACACAACTCAATCCTTCGGTAGACAGTAGAGTGTATCATTAGACCTTCAGGATATAAGAATAACCTCTCGTGTCAACAGACTGCCCATGAGAAGAAGAGCGGAAAACAGATGGATATTCCTCGCTTGCTCATGAAAGAATCTTCTTTGCAGTTGCCACCCCTGAGCCGGACTTGAGAGGGTATCCCTCCTTCTTCAGGGCTTGTTCAAGAGCCTCTAAGACGAGGATGACGCTCCTCTTGTTTGAGTTTATGCCCATGAGTCCTATTCGCCAGATCTTGCCCTTGAGTTCGCCGAGTCCTCCGCTCACAGTGATGCCGAACTCCTCGCGAAGCGTTCTTCTTACGTTTTGGTCTTCGATGTTTTCGGGCACCTTGACAGCTGTGAGGGCGGGGCATCTGTGTCCCTCCTGGGCATGCATCTTCAGGCCCATGGCTTCAAGCCCCTTTATGAGCGCCGAACAGCTCTTCTTGTGTCTTCTCCACCTCTCCTCAAGCCCTTCTTCATACAGCAGCCTCAATGATTCTCTGAGGGCATACACCAACAGGATGGGGGCAGTATGGTGGTATGCACGATTGTTTTCGACCCAGTATTCCTCGATTGTTGAGAGGTCAAGGTACCAGCTCTGAACCTTGGCTTCCCTGTTCCTTATCCGCTCCATAGCCTTCTCGTTGGCCGTTATCGGAGCCAACCCCGGGGGGCAACTCAAACATTTCTGGGACGCACTGTAGCATAGGTCTATGCCATAGTCGTCCACGTTCAGTTCGCATCCGCCCAAGGAAGTGACAGCATCGACGAGCAGTAGGGCGCTGTACTCGTGGACTAGTTTTGAGATCTCCTTCAAAGGTTGGAGTATGCCGGTCGAGGTTTCACCGTGAACTATGGCCACGACTTCGGCGTTCGATTCTGCGAGAGCCTTCACAACATCCTCTTTTCTGATGATCTTGCCCCATTCTGCTTCGACAGCGATCGCGTTTCCGCCGCATCTTTGGACCATCTCCTTCATGCGCCCGCCGAAGAAGCCGTTGATGCATACGATCACATCGTCGCCTTTCTCGACGAGGTTGCAGATTGCGCTTTCCATCCCAGCGCTTCCGGTTCCAGAGATGGGCAAGGTTATGTGGTTCTTTGTCTTGAAAGTATACCTCAGCAGCTCTACGGTGTCATCCATGACCTCCATGAAGTATGGGTCCAAGTGCTCCACTATGGGCGAGGTTAAAGCCTTCAGGACCCTGGGATCAACATTGCTTGGTCCAGCTCCCAGAAGCAGCCTTTCAGGCGGGCGGAGCTCCTCATAGACTTTCTTAGCCATTCTTGACCAGTGCCCCGGAATTTTGACCCCAATAGCATTAGCGTTTCCATATAAAAAGTTACTTGTTAGTGCAAAAATAAGAAATATTCTGGGGTTTTTTGCTGAAATAGCCTTGTTCTAGCGTTATTGTAAGCAGTCTTTCTTCTGCCTATTCAGTACGATGAAGCAGTTATTCTATTCTTAAGATCAGTCACCATTTCCTCACACTTTTTGAACCGTGCCATTAAGGTCTCCCTGGTTCGTAAGAACCATTCTTCAACTCTTGTCGAAGAACGCGCCCAATCTCTGAGTTGGTCGTTCATTGCATCAATAGTTACGAGGGATGATTCTAATGTTGAGTAAAATGATGTGTCCTCGTCAAGATAACGGTTTATCAATAAGAATTCGATTGCAGAAGAACGGAAGAATGTGCTTACCATTTGCCAAGTTTCAGGAGTTTTCTTCTTGTTTTCTTCTATCTTTTCATAGATTGCATTCAAAAGTGAGGTATTCCATTTACATTCTGACGTTAATGCATCTACCCGTCGAACTACTTCATCTTTACGTATGATCTGATATATAGTGCCTCGGCCAGAAATAGTCTCCAGAACATGGCTATCCGGAACATCTGGATGAGATAAGCAATCCATGATAGCTCTCTTGAATTGCTTAATAAATGTCATATTCTTTATGTGATCATTAGGATAATGGAATAAAGTGCCCTTGATGCTAAGATCAAAAGGAATCTTGGTGCCATGTTCAGCAATCGTAACTGTACCGTGTTTGAAACTCTGGCGAACTCCTAATTCCCAAAAAACATTAGGATTTAGATCTGTAAGTTCTGCGACGACAATGGGAGAGATGATAGGGTCGGTTATGATCTGTCTTAGAATATCCTCTCGCCGTGCTTCTGATCTATGAGCTTCAAGATTTGGACATTCTTCAATAGTTGGTTTTAGGAAGGATTCAAAGTGGTTAGTCCAGTATTCTTCAGTATGTTTGTCACTAGTCTGAGTGAATGGCATGATCACATAGCAATGCTTACGACCTGCTGACATTCTAGTCTCCACTCTTTATCTATAAATGTGTTCATTCTAATAAACAATGCTTGAATCTAACATACCAATTCAGCAAGGCAGAGGGCAATTCTATTCTCTGATTAGGACGATGAATAGCGTGCAGAATGCGGTTTGCGGAACAGTAGGAATGCGGATCACTTTTCGGCTTGGGGAACTGCTCAATTATAGGAAGGGCTTGATAAGCCGCTCTGCGTTCCGGTGGAGGATGTTGTGTCGGT